>NZ_JACJEM010000160.1:0-523 GCF_014164085.1 Pseudoalteromonas sp. SG45-5
GCAGAGGGTGGGTTGAAGACAAACTGCTAGAGTTAGCCAAGATATTTTGTATTGACGTCTGTGCTTATGCTGTTATGAGCAATCATACGCACTTAGTCCTGTATGTTGATGATAAAAAGGCGAATAGACTGAATGATAAAGCGATTATTATTCGCTGGCATAAACTCTGCAAAGGCACATTGTTAACGCAAAAGTACATACAAGGTGAGAAGTTAAGTAAAGCTGAATTCATCTTTTTTAATCAAACAGTAAAGGAGTATCGAGAACGTCTATCAAGTATTAGCTGGTTTATGCGAGTGTTAAATGAAGACATTGCGCGCAGGGCAAATAAAGAAGATAACTGCACTGGCAGGTTTTGGGAGGGACGATTTAGTTCGCAAGCGTTATTAGATGAAGCCGCATTGGCGGCCTGCATGGCGTATGTAGATTTAAACCCCATCAGAGCCAAAATGGCAAAGACACCAGAAGAATCAGACCATACCAGTGCTCAAGTACGGCTAATATGCGCAAAAGAAGGCAAGCA
>NZ_JACJEM010000161.1:0-500 GCF_014164085.1 Pseudoalteromonas sp. SG45-5
CCAAAACAATTACTCCGCTTTGCAGGCATGCCACGTCAAACTATGCCAAAAGGGCTCCCATTTGAGCTTAAATCGTACCTTGAACTTGTTGAACTAACTGGGCATTGTATACGAGAAGACAAACGAGGGCATATTGAAAGTACACACTTACCCTTACTCGAAAGAGTGGATATTTCTCCCGAAAATTTGTTAAAACTCACCACACAATTTACACGCGTATTTCACGGCGCAGTAGGCAGACCAATCTCACAAGCAAGTTACCGTGAAGACTTAAACCGAAAACGGCGAGCGAATATCAGTAACTGCGAAAAGCTGCTCGCATAAAATTTTAACACTTCAGTAAAAAGTTAAAACTACATCATGTAGCGCATTTTCATGTGCGTAATTCAGGTCTAATGGAGTTAATGACTTATTTTGTGGATGAAAATAACCTAGCGATAAAAGATAAATTATTAACCTAAAAAGTAGATTGAATGGAACAGTTTTGTTTTTCAATTAGA
>NZ_JACJEM010000162.1:0-457 GCF_014164085.1 Pseudoalteromonas sp. SG45-5
GTCGTCAAAATCATCTTCTAAGCTATCTAAACTACTTTCTGCAGCAAGCGCATTGGCCAAGTCTTGCTCTGTTTGACTTACCGATACATCTTTTGTATCGGTGTCTACATTTTCAGGTAAGTCAGTAATCTCTTCATTTAATGCCGTCGGCGGTGTATTTGCTAACTCATCGTCATCGCCTAACTCATTTTCTAATTCACTACCCAACTCAGCCAATTCGTCATCGATTAGCAAATCATCATCTAAATCGTCTTCTTGCAGCGGTTCAGCAGTGTCGGATGTTTGATCATCTGCCGCTGCTTCTTGCGAGTCATCAAGATCTAGAGGTTGAATTTCTTCAGCTTCTTCTAATTCATTATCAAATTCGTCGTCCACCGAATTTTCATCTGAACTTGCTAATAACTCATCATTGTCAGCATCATCTATTTCAAATTCTTGCTCTGTTTGAGCCGCTATC
>NZ_JACJEM010000163.1:0-442 GCF_014164085.1 Pseudoalteromonas sp. SG45-5
AAATCATTGTTAGCCAAGATGGTGGGATCCCGCTTGCATGTAAAAACTGGGATGGTAACAGCGCAGACACCGCTATTTTTAAAGCGCGAAGTAAGGCGCTTGTTGATGAGTTCAAAAAAAGCCAAGCTCCTAAATACCTTGTGGCAGACTGTAAACTTTATCATAAAAGTAATGCTGAGTTTTTAACCAAAATTCAATTTCTCACGCTAGTACCTTCAACAATTTCTCTTGAGAAATTCTCTATAAGCACAGCCATAACAGCCAACCAATGGGTTAATATTGATGATAATTATCAATATGTTATTGAAGAGGTTGAGCATATGGGGATAAAGCAAAGATGGATGATTATTTATTCAAAGGCAGCTAATAGCCGAGCACAAAAAAGCATTGTTCGACAAGTTGAGCGAGCACACACAGGCATCAAAAAAGACCTCTTCCATTT
>NZ_JACJEM010000164.1:0-434 GCF_014164085.1 Pseudoalteromonas sp. SG45-5
TAACTTTTTACTGGGGCGTTTAAACTTTATGCGAGCAGCTTTTCGCAGTTACTGATATTCGCTCGCCGTTTTCGATTTAAATTTTCGCAATAACTTGCTTGTGAGATAGGCCTGCCTACTGCGCCATGAAATACGCGTGTAAATTGTGTGGTGAGTTTCAACCAGTTTTCTGGGGATATAGTAAGCCTTTCAAGCAAAGGAAGGTTTATATTATCAATATACTCGCGTTTATCCTCTCGTATTATTCGCCCTGTTAGTTCAACAAGTTCAAGGTACGATTTAAGCTCAAACGGTAGCCCTTTTGGCATGATTTGACGTGGCATGCCTGCAAAGCGGAGTAATTGTTTTGGCTGCTTGCCTTCTTTTGCGCATATTAGCCGTACTTGAGCACTGGTATGGTCTGATTCTTCTGGTGTCTTTGCCATTTTGGCTCT
>NZ_JACJEM010000165.1:0-406 GCF_014164085.1 Pseudoalteromonas sp. SG45-5
AGTGATTCATGACTGGGGTGAAGTCGTAACAAGGTAGCCCTAGGGGAACCTGGGGCTGGATCACCTCCTTATACGATTTAGAACTTATTTGTTCGTAGTGTCCACACAGATGATTGTTAATTAGTACGTGTCCCTTTGGGATAGCTAATTAATATGCTCTTTAAAAATTTGGAAAAGCTGATAATAAAATTCTGATAGATACATTGTATTTATCAAGAGTTTTCAAAAGTAAAAAAGGAATGGTAGCAGTACCATTCAGTGCCATTTAGTTAACTCTTTGAGTTGATTGATTGGTATCTACTTTAGTATTCAATATTGACTTCTGGCGAAGTTAAACTGTCACAAAACAAAGACCCGTTTGGGTTGTATGGTTAAGTGACTAAGCGTACACGGTGGATGCCTTGGC
>NZ_JACJEM010000166.1:0-404 GCF_014164085.1 Pseudoalteromonas sp. SG45-5
GTGATTCATGACTGGGGTGAAGTCGTAACAAGGTAGCCCTAGGGGAACCTGGGGCTGGATCACCTCCTTATACGATTTAGAACTTATTTGTTCGTAGTGTCCACACAGATGATTGTTAATTAGTGAGTGTCCCTTTGGGATAACTAATTAATATGCTCTTTAAAAATTTGGAAAAGCTGATAATAAAATTCTGATGAATACATTGTATTTATCAAGAGTTTTCAAAAGTAAAAAAGAATGATAGCAGTATCATTCAGTGCCATTTAATTAACGTTTTACGTTGATTGATTGGTATCTACTTTAGTATTCAATATTGACTTCTGGCGAAGTTAAACTGTCACAAAACAAAGACCCGTTTGGGTTGTATGGTTAAGTGACTAAGCGTACACGGTGGATGCCTTGGC
>NZ_JACJEM010000167.1:0-399 GCF_014164085.1 Pseudoalteromonas sp. SG45-5
GTAATGTCCCGTTGGATTATTAGCCCTTCGCTTTTCGTTTTTACTAAAATGATTATGTCATCAGCGTAACGTGCAAACTTAAGGCGTTTGTAGGTTAACTTCTTATCTAATTCATCGAGTAAAATGTTGGAAAGCAAAGGGGATAATGGCCCACCTTGAGGGACTCCTTTGGTTGACTCAAACCACAGACCTGTTTCGCGCTCTGCTATTCCCGCTAACAAACTAACAGTGACACCTAACAAACTAACAGAACAACTAACAGTGACACCCACCATAATTTTTGCAGTTTGGCGAACTAAGTACTAGGCTTTGTTCAGTGCAAAAAACAAGCAGGGTGTCTTATGGCAATCGCAAGAAAGCGTCAAGTAAGTTTGGTTGATACAAAGTACTACCACTGTA
>NZ_JACJEM010000168.1:0-390 GCF_014164085.1 Pseudoalteromonas sp. SG45-5
TCAAAAAAAGCCAATCTCCTAAATACCTTGTGGCAGACTGTAAACTTTATCATAAAAGTAATGCTGAGTTTTTAACCAAAATTCAATTTCTCACGCTAGTACCTTCAACAATTTCTCTTGAAAAATCCTCTATAAGTACAGCCATAGCAGCCAACCAATGGGTTAATATTGATGATAATTATCAATATGTTATTGAAGAGGTTGAGCATATGGGGATAAAGCAAAGATGGATGATTATTTATTCAAAAGCAGCTAATAGCCGAGTACAAAAAAGCATTGTTCGACAAGTTGAGCGAGCACACACAGGCATCAAAAAAGACCTCTTCCATTTACAAGCTCAACGTTTCGCTTGTCAAACTGACGCACAACGCGCATTAGATAAATTAGCGA
>NZ_JACJEM010000169.1:0-373 GCF_014164085.1 Pseudoalteromonas sp. SG45-5
TGCTTGCCTTCTTTTGCGCATATTAGCCGTACTTGAGCACTGGTATGGTCTGATTCTTCTGGTGTCTTTGCCATTTTGGCTCTGATGGGGTTTAAATCTACATACGCCATGCAGGCCGCCAATGCAGCTTCATCCAATAATGCTTGTGATGTAACAAACGACTAAACTAGACAGCCACTCTAATTAAACAAATAAAACTGTGCTATTAAATTTACTTTTTCAGCTAAAAATTTATCTTTTACTATTGAGTTACTTTCATTTCACCCTTTAAATAAGCCATTATCACTCTTAAACCTAAATTACGCGTATGAAAATGACTGCATGATGCAGTTTTAACTTTTTACTGGGGCGTTTAAACTTTATGCGAGCAGCT
>NZ_JACJEM010000016.1:0-51320 GCF_014164085.1 Pseudoalteromonas sp. SG45-5
CATCATGCAGTCATTTTCATACGCGTAATTTAGGTTTAAGAGTGATAATGGCTTATTTAAAGGGTGAAATGAAAGTAACCCAATAGTAAAAGATAAATTTTTAGCTGAAAAAGTAAATTTAATAGCACAGTTTTATTTGTTTAATTAGAGTGGCTGTCTAGTTTAGTCGTTTATTAAATAATGGCAAACAACTTGGCTGTATAGAGCCTGCTTTCCTTTAAATAAAAAGCGCAATATTACCGTCAACAAAGGCATGAATAAATTGACCTTACGGGGGCAAGCGAAAGTGAATGCCTTTAGCTTACGCTGCGGCAACTGTATTGCTTTGTTCATAATATAGAAAAACTGCAAAACACGATGCATTAAGAAGGTGAAGCCCTTTTACCCTAAATAAAAGCCACTCGAACACCATAAATACTCTCCAAAACGCCAATTAAAACAACACCAAACTCCCACTTTATATTCTGCATAAAATACAGTAATAGATTGAACCAAAATAGGAACTCAGCTATGGTTTGTTTATCAATAAAAACAAATAAAAAACGAGTTAATCTACAGGCTCGTTAGTTTGTTTTCAAGCTAACAGGTAAATTTGATATTTTGTAAACACAATTTAAAAGGAACTTTAATGACAACAGTTACAAATGGAATAATCGTAGATGGGCGTATAACGGCCAAGCGATACAACTCTATTGAACATGGGAATATTAACAACGTAACATCTATAGTGCTTCATCGAACTGCAGGTTCGAATGCTATTTCATCCCTGAATGGTTATGCTTCAGGGCAAAAAACTGGAGCTCATTTTTTAATTGCTAATGATGGAACAATATACCAAACAGCTAGTTTAGAAAAACTCTGTTGGCATGTTGGTATCTTATATTCTCGGTGTGCCGACGAAAAATCATGTGACCCTAAAGAATTAAAAACGGTTAATAGTTTGCTTCATCAGAAAGGATTTTCATTTTCCAAAAGAGTAAAAAATGTATCTAGGCATGAGTTAGGAAAAGCTTATCCTCTTCGTTATCCTTCAAATAATGATTCATTAGGAATTGAGGTTGTAGGTCGGTTTAACAAAGCTACAAATATCTTTGAACGACCAACAAACGAACAGTTTCAATCATTGAAGTTGTTAGTGGATATATTATTAAAGGAGTTCTCTTTAAATTTAAATAAAGATGTTTACGCACACGGTGTAATTGCTAGGAAAAAGAAAGCAGAAGGAATCCAGTTGCTTCAATATTTAAAAGTTGGGGTTGCTCCATGATAAAAAATGTCATTTGTCTAGGCGCTGCTTTTTTTATTACATCTTGTGCCTTTAATCATGAAAAAAAAATTCAAATATTGACTACAGAAAAAGTTGTCGATATCACCAAGCAGGGATCTAAGGTTTGTGATAGCTTTCAATTGACAAAAAGCGAAATTACCTTGTACTTTCAAACAGCGGAGGAAGTCAGTAATGAAGAAGCTCATGGAGAGTCAATTATTATGCCTTGTAAATATTCAGGGGAATTAACCATGAATAAGGAGATCTATTCATATGAGGTGTTTGCTGGGGGGACTGGGTATATTTACGATGACAAAGGATGGGTTCTAAAAAACTTCATTTGCAAAAATACTAATTGCTGTAGCAGTTTTTCAAACCTGTGCTGAAACGTTTGGAGGGTAACAACAAACACATATGAGCCTTAACTCTGTCAATAGACACTAGTATTTTATTTGGCTGTTTTTATCAATAAACGAATTCGTTTACTTCGTATGTTGATGCGGCTGTTAAGCAAATAGCTTACGGCAAACACATATAGGGCGCGTTACGCCGTAATCTCTTATTGCGATCTCATCGCAGCCAGGTTTTTCCCATATCCTTTTGGGCTTGCTGGGGCACTAGACATTCATCGATTAACCTAATCATGGCACTATTCAAGGCGGCTGGTTTCATCATTGTGATCCAGTTAGATTCATGTGCCTAACGCAGTTATCAAGTCAGGTGTACGCGTATTGAGCGTCTAATCAAGGCAGGTGACTTAGGTCTGTAGGCATATAATCAGGTTAAACCTTGTTGGTTATTAACAGTTAGGATAACACTCATTCTAACTGTTGCAAAAACAATCAATTAAAGCAATGTGTTAAGTGAAAATCAAGAATAATAAATCACGCAAAAAGCTGAGCTATATCGATAAAATGAAAGTAAAAATAGACAGCCCGATGGTGTGGCGACAGCTGTTTATTAAAGAATGGCAAACGACTCGGCTGTTTTGAGCTTGCTTTCCTTTAAATAAAAAGCGCAATATTACCGTCAACAAAGGCATGAATAAATTGACCTTACGGGGTCAAACGAAAGTGAATGCCTTTAGCTTACGCTGCGGCAACTGTATTGCCTTGTTCATAATATAGAAAAGCTGCAAAACACGGTGCATTAAGAAGGGGAAGTCCTTTTAACCTCAAATAAGCCACTCAGACACATGTAATCCTTTCCAAAACGCCAATTAAAACAATATCAAACACTTCTTGAAATGCTGTGTAAAAGTACAGTAATAGATTGAACCAAAATAGGAACTCAGCTATGGTTTGTTTATCAATAAAAACAAATAAAAAACGAGTTAACCTACAGGCTCGTTAGGTGAAAAGGAGAGTCTCACGATGATATTTGAATACATTCCTCAGGTTTTGGGGATATTAGCTTTATCAATCTATTCAGTACGTATATTTAAAGATGAGCATCATGAAAAAAAATTCTTTAATGTCGCTACTATTTGGGCTGCAGTTGCTTTAATAACGTTTTGTTTTTCAATCATGTCTTTTGTTGTTATCAATATATATTTGGGCATTATTTATTGTGTTGTTTTTGGTGTTTCAACTGTTGTTGCTATGAAATTTCGTAACGCAGAGAAAACCACATAACAACACGCCCTGCGGTGGACAGCAAGCGCTAAAGCTCACTTTCCACCGCAAATTTTAACAGCGGTGAGCCCTTACTTTTCAAAACAGATCAGTAAACTAGACATCCATTCTAATATTTTCACTTTTTGAACTAAGTACTCGTTTTTATTTTGTGCAAAAAAAGCAGGCTGCCATATGGCTACTGCGAGAAAGCGTCAAGCAAGTTTGGTTAATACATAGTACTATCACTGAACATCACGTTGCGTACGCCGGTCATCTTCACAAGTAAATTACTGTGAAAATCTAAATTGAAAACGGCGAGCGAGTATCAGCAACTGCGAAAAGCTACTCGCATAAAACTTAAACGACTCAGTCAAAATTAAAACTGCGATTATGCAGTGATTTTCATGAATGTAATTTAGGTTTAATAGTGATAATGGCTTATTTACTGGATGAAATGAAAGTAACGTATTAGTAAAAGATAAATTTTTAACCTGAAAAGTAAATTTAATAGCACAGTTTTATTTTTCAATTAGAGTGGCTGTCTAATTTAGTTGTGAATTGACCTTACGGGGTCAAACGAAAGTGAATACGCAATGGCAACTGTATTGCGTAGTTCATAATATAGAAAAACGGCAAAACGCGATGCATTGAAGAGAGGTAATCCCTTTTAAGCCAAAATAAATCCACTGAAACACCCGTAACTCCTTCCAAAACGCGAATAAAACCCACACTAAACACTTTTTAATATTCTGCGTAAAAATACAGTAATCAATTGAACCAAAATAGGAACTCAGTTATGGTTTGTTTATCAATAAAAACAAATTTAAAAACGAGTTAATCTACATGCTCGTTAGGTGCAAATCTAGTATGGTAACACTTTATATCTTTTCAGGATTGCCGGGGACTGGGAAAAGTACTTTAGCGGCACTTTTAAGTAAATACCTCGGTGCGTCGTATTTACGAGTTGATACTATTGAGCAATCCTTAAAGGATATCTGTAGTTTAGAGGTTTATGCTGAAGGTTATCAAATAGCTTATAGGCTGGCTTCAGATAATTTAATACAAGGGCTAAATGTGGTTGGCGACTCATGTAACACTGTCCCTGAATCTAGAGTTGAATGGGAGCAAACAGCTATTAATTCTGGTGCAAAATACGTTAATATAGAAATTAGTTGTTCTAATAAAATTGAGCATAAAAGTAGAGTAGAGAGCCGTGATGCTCCTGTGAAAGGTTTGGCTTTACCATCTTGGGAAAGTGTAAAATCAAGAGAATTTCACTCTTGGGATTCGGAGATAATCTCAATTGATACTGCTGGTGAATCACCTGAGCGATCAATTCAAAAGCTTATTGAAAGGCTGGGTGTATAAATGCACATAACAACACGCCCCTGAGGTGGACAGCAAGCGCTAAAGCTCACTTTCCACCGCAAATTTTAACAGCGGTGATCCCTTACTTTTCAATGCAGTTAAGTAAGTTGATTCATCGTAGGGCGTATGTGTTTTCCAGCACCTAAATAGGATTCGTATCCACTTAAATGCCAGTGTTCTAATAATGCTGTTGTGCGGCTTCCCCTTGGCTTTCTGTTGCTCACAATACACTTTAGCCCAAAACGAAAACGAATAGATAATCCTGCCCATTCCACAAATGTTTTTCTTAAAAATTTAGTGCACGAGTATCGCCAGTATATTTATTCTTTCTTACCATTGCGTTCGGTAACATTGGCAATGCCTGCGTATTTTTGTATGTCAGCAGCGCATTTATAACGGTCACGATTTGACCCTATTGCAGCTAATAATCGAGGCGCTATGTAGTGGTAAGGTGATTGTGGCCCTGCACCAAATAAGCTATCAAAAATAGCGCGATCTTTATGTTGTTTAATATATGCTATGTTTACCTGTGTCAGTTTAAACTGCTTGGATATTGAGCAAGTTAATGGGTTTTGGCTTTACTTCAACGAAAAGCAGATACTAAAAATCGTGCGGAACGGCTATATACCGCTAACAACTTTACATTAAACATAGGTGGGTAATATGAAAAGGATTTTAATCGGAGCACTAATCGTTGCTATTCAGGGGTGCGCTAATAAGCCTGAGGTAGCAGTGCAAGTGTCGCCGCAAGCGTGTGTAGGTAGTACAGAGATCACGGGTGAATTAGGTAATCAATTTATACTAGTTCAAGATCCAGACCTTCTTTCTCAGGCAATCGGGGAGCCATTAAAGGGTCGGTTATGCCAAGGGTCAGTCTACCAAAGCACGCATGAAGTAACAGTGTATCGAGCATGGAATAGCACAAACCCTCGTAGTCAGCTTGGTCAGTGGTGGTCTTTTCAGCTGCCAACAGGTAGTACGGCTAAATATAGAGAAAACTATGAAATTTGTTATCAATGGTCGCCGCTTGATAAGCTGGTGAAATGTACATTGAAACCAGGCACTAAGGTCGTAGTGGGTAATGGTCAAAGCGCCCAATGTTCTGAGTACCTTAGCTATCCAGTTTCTAAAACACAGCAAGTATTTATTTCAAACGCTTCTGATGTTGTACAAAATTGTGAGGGCTTCGAAAGTATAATAAGTTGGAAGTAAGCAGGTTTGTTTTAACAGCGGTACAGCAAAGCCTTAGGCTGGACTCTAAATGTTCTTAGAGTCAGTTTGTTTTTTACGATTGTATTGATGGGGTTATGCTTTTGTATATGTAGAAAGCATAACCCCTAAGAGTCATTTAACAAAGAGCATCTAAATTTAATAACATGCCTTTAAGTCGTGCCTGCTCTGATACAGATAAAGGTAAAAGCGGTTTTCTAGGGCCGCCCACGTCAACACCTTGTAAGGCAAAGCCAGATTTAACGGCAGCAGCCAAACCCGATTTAACAATAAATTCTAAAAAGTCATATTGTTGATAAAATAGCTCTTTTGCTTTGCTGCTATTACCGCTTTTAACTGCTGCTAATAATTGTTTTGGTTGATCACCAATTAAGCACGGAGCGGCAGTGCACCAGCCAACAGCGCCAGCGTTTAGGGCTTCAAGAGCCATATGATTACAGCCATTAAAAAAAGGTACTTCGCCATTAGAAAGTTTATAGATTTTATGCATACGTTGTATATCGCCAGTGCTTTCTTTGATCATGACTGCATTTTTTATGTTGTTGACCATTTTCAGCATAAATTGAGGTGACATATCAACTCCACATGTCGCTGGATTGTTATATATCATAATAGGAAGAGGTGTCGCGTCGGATACACTTTGATAATGTGCATAAATCTCATCGTCATTCAATTTATAATAAGAAAATGGCGAAAGCATGATCACATCAGCACCAATGCTGTGAGCATATGTCGCGCGTTTTAGTGCTTGCTCAGTGGTTAATTCAGCAATACCAATAACAACGGGTACTCTACCTGCTACATATTTAACTGTGTAACTGGAAATATTTTCCCATTCAGTTTGGCTTAAATAAGCGGCTTCGCCAGCACTGCCTAAAGCGGCTATAGCATCTACTTTAGCAGTAAGTAATGTGTCTATAACAATTCTTAATTTATCAAAATCAACACCTTGGCCGTTATTGTGAAAAGGGGTTATTGGGTAACCTATAATTCCAGATATATTCATTTTATGTGCCTTAAATACAGTTAGTGTGATTTTTTAATGCCTGTCTTGCGTAGTACGCAAAATTGACTTTATTTCGTTTGTCGGTAGAAACCCAGTCGTGAGCTTCTTGAGCTAGTTTGTGAGGAAGCGGCTTAATTTCACCTGCAGCCATTGCGAGTAATTGCAATTTAGCGGCTCGTTCAATCAATATTGCGAGGTTGCACGCCTCTTCAATATTTTTGCCTATAACAAGCTGCCCGTGATGTGCAAGAAACACGGCACGGTTTTTACCCAGTGCTTTTGAAATAAGCATTCCTTCTTCGTTACCAACCGGTACACCAGGCCAGTCAGCCACAAAAGAACAATCGTTATACAATCCACATGTATCCATTTGAGATATGATCAAAGGGACTTCTAGCATCGATAACGCAGCAATATGTGTTGGATGTGTATGAATAATGCAGTTTACTTCTGGGTGTTCTTTATAAATCCATGTATGAAAACGGTTCGCAGGATTAGCCATGCCTTCTCCATCTAAAGGCTTTAGATCTTGATCGACTTCAATTAGGTTTTTTGCACTTACTTCGTCAAAACCTAATCCAAATCGTTGTGTTAAAAAGGTATTATTTTTCTCTGTACGGCTAGTAATTTGCCCCGCTAACCCAGAGTCATGGCCTTTATCAAATAATATTCGGCATGTTAGCGCCAGTTTTTCGCGATCTGTTAAGTTGCTATCTTGAATGAGTGTTTGCATGTCTTGCTGCGTACTTTTCATCAAGGCCTCTTTAGTTGTATTTAATGTTTTCATGTGAGTTATTCTCTTTTTATGTTTTGACAATGGCAGTAAGATAGCGATAGTCTGGATGGAAAATAAGAGCCAGAAATGAAAAGTTAAGGGGTCCAGTGATGAGGTGCTTATGTTAAGACCTTGGGATATTCAGTTCACTTTTGAGGATAGCTGCGGTAAAACGCTCCATTCGAAACTACTGAACCGTATAACAAAAGACATACAAACTGGGCGTTTAACGCCAGGAAGTATATTGCCGGGCTCTCGCTCACTGGCTAATCAGTTAGGTATTAATCGAAAAACAGTGCAACAAGTTTACGAAGAGCTTGAGGTGCAAGGATGGTTGAAAAGCAAACGGAGGCGCGGTACGTTCGTATCTGAAACACTACCAGAGCAAAGTTTGTCAGCTGCAAATACCAATTTGCTCAGCAGTACAATAAAAACGAAACCATCATCTAAGTTGGTCGAAAATTTATATCTTGATGCTTTGGCGTTAGCTGATTGTGTATCAATAACGAATGATGGCACACCTGATGCTCGTTTAATTCCATATGAGTTATTGGCACGTACTTATCGGCGAGTGTGCGTTAATTTAAGCCGTCAGGCTAAGCTAGGGTACGGCGATCCTCGCGGCGCTATTGAGCTTCGTAACTCAATACAAAAAATGCTCTCCAGCGATCGATTCATGAACTGCTCAGAACAAGAAATATGTATAGTCAGAGGCAGCCAAATGGGGATTTATTTAGCATCAAGAATATTAGACTCCAAAAAAGGGGTCATTATTATGGAAGATTTATGTTATTTACCTGCAAAAGCTGCGTTTGAATCAAATGGTTTTGAAGTCGTTAAATGTAGATTAGATGAGCAGGGGCTTGATATAGCTCACTTACGTGAAATACTCGAAAATCACAATGTGTCGGGTGTTTATGTTACCCCGCACCATCAATACCCGACAACGGTATGCCTGCCCATGCACAGAAGATTGGCTTTGTTGGCGCTATCTAAAACCCATCAATTTTCTATTATTGAGGATGACTACGACCATGAATTTCATTATGAAAGTAATCCAATTCCGCCATTGGCAAGTCTACCTAATTCCGAAAACGTGGTGCATATTGGTTCTATGTCTAAAGTGTTTGCGCCAGCACTACGACTTGGGTACATTGTTTCAGATACTCAGTTTATTAAACGCGCAGCACAAGAAATAGTACTTATTGATAGACAGGGCAATACCATAACAGAACACGTTATATCAGACTTAATGGAGTCAGGTGAAGTAAAGCGACATATACGAAAAGTAAGGCGAGAGTATAAAGAAAGAAGAAACCATACAGCACAAGAATTCACTCGAGTATTTGGCGATAAAATCTCATTCTTACTACCGACAGGAGGCTTAGCCATTTGGGTCGATATCTCAAAGTTAATTGAGGGAAGGGATCTTTCTGACTTTAAAAACAACGATTCAACGTTAAGTACGCTATTTGCTGTAGATCAAAAAGCTCTTACGCATATTCGCTTTGGCTATGGCGCTATAAGTACGATTGAAATAACCAAATCGATTCAAAAGTTAGCTCAAGCTCTAATAAAGTAAAAATTAGTGCCTCATATTCAATGGCAGCATTACTTTTTGCAATCAAACCCTTACAGTAAATATAATTATAAATACAGTAATACAAATTTTTAACTATTTTAGTAAAAGCTTAGGTACACCGATTATGACCAAAACACGTGGCTATTTATTTCTTATCATCGGATTATTGTTGGTGTTTTTACCCGTTATATTTTATGGATGGTTTGAGAGTATAGACCCTGCATTTATTCCTAACGCATATTATAATTTTTTAAAAAGCAGGGTGCTGATAGCGTTAACGATACTGGCTGTGATCATATTTTTTGTTCGTTATAAAACTAGTAAAAAAGTACGTGAATCACTCAAATATCAATTTAGCGAAGAGGGAAAATTAATCACCTGTTTTACTTTTCTGTTTACGCCTATTTTAATTTATTTTTATTTTTGGTCACTAAGCGCTGTACCAATACAGCTTTGGGCCCATTACCACTTGGGTGAGCAGTGGTCGCAAGAGTATTTGCTAATTAAAACAGATACATGTAGTAGCGACTACGAACCACAGTGCGTGAAGCTAACGTTTTCAGATTTAGTTACCCATGAAGAGCATTCAATAAGGTGGTACTTAAATAAAAATGAGTTACTAACACTGAAAAATAAAAGCGTAAATTTAGTTGGTGAAAAAAGCTATTTTGGATACATTATTAACGAAATACAATGGTAGCAAATAAAAAGGAGTTTAAATGAGCAGTAGTAACTTTAACGAATCAATAAAAGGTTTTTTTTGGGGGATAGGATTTGTCATTGCTTTGCTTGGTTGTTTAAGTGTGTACGCTTTAACAATAGCGGCTGAGGTAAACAGTGGGTTTAAACAGTTGGTGTCTAATAAAACACTTGAAACAACGTCTGATTTTAGTGGTAGCTATAGACTCACTCTATCTGAGGTTTTTAAAGATAATGGTAAAGTAAGAATAACGGCAGAGTTACAAAATGTTACTAACGAAAGTATCTATACGGGGGCTGTTGTTGCATCAACATTCGACAAAAATGGTAAATTTATTGGTAATTGCATAGGCCAAAGTAATGATATTTCATTAGCGCCAAATGCGATAAGTTATATTGACATAAATTGCAATTTATTACGGCCGCAAGTAAGTAGAGTTCACTCTGCAAAGCTAAAAATTAAATGGCTTTAGCGCTTAGTTTATTAAAAATATACCTAATGGGATTTGTTGAATCCAATCTGCTTAGAAGAGTTTATTTAACCTGAACTTTGGTTAGGAGATTTACCAACGTATTGAATAATGGTGATATTTAAATTTATTTTCTCTAGCCAGATATTTTCAGTGAAAACAAGGCGAATTTACGCGTCAATAGCTGGCCTATTGCAAGTAAATTCAACGCAGTTAGCGCTGAAAATAGCTGCTCGAGATAGATTTATTATCCAGAGTTCAGGTTATTTAACTTTAATTCTTAAAGATCAATACACCCTAACAATCGAGCTTTTATGTTTAATAAATTATTTCGCTGGCAACGAGGCAGACAAGAAACAGGCTACGATAAAATGCTGTTATGTGGTGCTTTGTGGCCTATAAAGTTTGATGGTTACTTAATAAAATTCCCGCAAGGGAGTGAAATAAAGCCGCATACAGATAGAGTAAAAGCAGGTAAACACTTCAGGTTAAATATAGTGTTAAAGCCCGCAAAAAAAGGAGGTGAGTTTATATGCAAGGATTCAATAATTAACACCCGCAGAATAAAGCTTTTTCGCCCCGACATTAATGAGCACCGCGTTATGAAAATAGAAATAGGCTGCCGCTATATTTTGAGTATTGGGTGGATTAAAGATTAGGTTTTGTTAACCATGCCAGCCACAAAGGGAGTGAAAGCTGGTTTAGCGCGCTTTCAATCTGCGTTAACTTTTCGGATGCGGCGAGTGTATTGCCTTGCTCTATATCTATAAGGTAAAGTTGGTAGGTAGCAAATGTATTGACGACATTTGTTGTGTTACACATCGCATTTAGTGTGCTTAGACAGGCTAGAAATTTTGTTGTGTTTGCCGTTTTTCGATAAATATAGAGTGCTATACATAATAAACTTGGCAGGGAAATGTCTTCATCACTTACTAAGGCTATGCTCTGCTCAATAAGTTGCTCTGCGAGTGCGGGTTTTTCATTTGTACAATGAATTGCCGCTAAGTATCCCTTAGATACAGCAACGCAGCGGTTATACCCAGAAAGGTTGGCGACATTGAGTGACTCGGCGCAAAACGTATAGGCGGCTTTAGTATCATCTTTTAATAAATAACATGCCCCAAGTAGCTGTAAAGCTGTCCCTTTAAATAGGTTTTTTTCTATTGAGTCTGTTGTTTCCCCGCATTCGGTTAAACATAAATTAGCAGATTGGATAGCTGCGTTTATATCACCAGAATATAAATTAAAGAGCGAATAGGTGCTGTAGTAATGCGCTTTCTCTTGGTTAGCGTATTGTAATGAATTACTGCAAATAGCTAAGTAATATTGTGACTTTTTAAACTCACACGAAAAAAATAATGTAATTGCACAGCCTAAATTAGCAGAAAAAACGAGCGAAAGATCATCCGCTTTTGTCGCTTTATTAAAGCCTTTTTCAAAATATTGCAGTGCATTTTTATATTGACGATGAATAAGAGATGCGTAACCAAGTTTAATATAAAAATTAGCAATAATAGCGCGGGGTAACGTTGAATGAAATGTCGATTTTATTAAAGAAATGGCGAGTTTAATTTTACTGCTCATCATTAGTTCATATAAAAGCCCATCGTTATGCAACTCGTTGACTAAAATATCGCGGTTTTCTTCGCTAGGATAAATATCTATTTCTGAGCGGGCAATTAAATCTTCTTTAGTGCAGCTTAAAGCATGAGCAAGTTTAGTTAAGTTACTAAGCCTAATTCTGGAAACCGATCCATTGAGCCATCGAGTTAATGTTTTTTCACTCACACCAATTTGATTGGCAAGCCATAAGTGTTTTATTGATTTTTGTAAGATTAATTGTTGTAACTGTTTTCTGTTTAGCAGGGCGGTTTTTGAGTTGTTCAATTTTTTGCTCTTATAACTCAGCGTTAAATATACGTATGATCAAAGGGATTTTAACTGCTAATTAAAGTTTCGCGCAGCATGGCATATTTAAAAATGTCCCGCTATGTCTGTAGATTAATTTAGGGTCGCTCATTATCATATATTGAACCTAGCCTAGGGGCAACACTGCATCGCTTTTAGGATTAACTTAATATTGGATAATAAAATGAAAAAAATGATCTCACTTACTGCTCTTACTTTACTCATAAGTAGTTTTTCTTCGCATGCAAATGAGGCTCAAATAAGAATGGGTGTAGAGCTAGGTACTAGTAAAATAGCTGTAGATAAAGATTTTGCTATTTTAAAAGAGGATTTTGATACAGACGGACTCTCTATAAATTACGTACTAGGTTATAAATTTGCAAACAATGTAGTAACGGAAGCTAACGTAGCCTACTCATCAAGCGATATATTATTTGGTACTTTTGATAGTTACGAAACCTATGAAATTAAGGCGATGGCAGGCTATTCTTTTGATTTAGCTACGTATTTTAAAGTTGTGCCAATGGTCGGCTTCTCACACTGGGAACTGGAGACAAAACAAGGACTGTTTTTGAACCCCGGACCTGAGGCCGAAGAAGAGTTTTCAGGCACCGATTTTACTTATAAAGTTAGGTTTGAAGTCCCTGTAGGTGACTTGGTTTTACTTTCACTCTCGTATGCGAATACTGAAGCTGAGTTCGGCCGAAATGAAACCACTCAAATTGGTATATTATTTGAGTTTTAATACCAACGGTTAAACGGCGAGGCGGCTCGCCATTTAATAATTATAAGAATAGTAGATAAGGCGTCTAAACCGCGTAGTTAATTTACACCCCTTATTATAAGGGCTAAAAACCATGTACTTTAGAGAGCAGATAAAGTGGCATAATTTATATGCGGATCGACATGATGCTTAAGTAACCATTTATAAACGTTTGTGTTGACAAATGTTTTATCACAAAATTTGTCATTGTTATTTTTAGCTAATTTGATACTTTGTAAAAAGAATAAAAAATAGCTAAGGAACAGCATGACGCCACACATAAATTACGATCTAATTAAGCGCTTTCATTTTATAGAACTTATTATATTTTGGGAAAATCGCTTAACGACTAAGCACATACAACACCATTTTAATATAAGTCGTTCAAGTGCATCTAAATATATACAAGATTATGTAAAACTGTATCCTAAATCTTTAACTTACAACAACTCAAAAAAAGGCTATCAGGCAACAAACCACTTTATGCCAAGGTATGGTGAAAAAGATCTTGGTACATATTTAAGCATTACCCAGCAAGGTATTCAAAGTGAATATTATAATCACTTTACTGCTATGCAATCCCGCTAGTACCAGTAAATCCAAAAAGAGTGAGTGGGATATTACACGCACTAAAACATAAGCAACGAATAGACGTTGGTTATGCCTCAGTATCAAATCCTGAGTTTGAATCGCGTATTATCAGTCCGCATAATTTAGTCTTTGATGGTGCTCGCTGGCATGTACGCGCTTATTGCGAAAAAAATCGTGATTTTAGAGACTTTGTTCTTACTCGTTTTAATGGCGAATGTGAAATAGAAGGGCCAGCTAAGTATGACCAACAAAACGACACATTATGGCAAACTCAACTGGTAGTTAGTATAGAGCCAGATCCTCGGTTAACCGCCAATAAAGCAAAAATAATAGCGCTCGACCACCAAATGCACCAACAACCCAATGGTCATTACAAGCGTAACCTAAAAGTTCGCGCTACTTTATTACTTTATCTTTTAAAACAACTACGTGTAGATAGCTATCAAGCAAACCCCGAAGCGCAACAAATTATACTCAGCCCCGATTGCTTAGCTAGTTTACAACCTTACATGCCGTAATATCTAATGAATGGGCAGATACTAATAAACTAAAAACATGCTTAAAATTACGACAGGTGATAAATATACAGTGTTGCTGAAAAGGAAAACAGCCAGTAATTTAGACGCAACGATAACAAAGGATAAAAAGTAATGGATATATCAAGTTATTATAAATATTGGGGGAAAGCAAAGCGAGAGCCACTGCAAAATGGCGCTGACTATCACTTGTTGGTTTATCACTGTTTGGATGTGGCAGCTGTAGTTGATATATGGCTAGATGAATCAAATGTTATTTTAAAACAAATCGCACAACAAATTAATTTCTCCCAATCCGAAGCTAAAGCAATCGTATTATTTTATGTTTTACTGCATGATTTAGGTAAGTTTGATGCTCGCTTTCAAAATTTTGTCGAAGAAGTAAGAATAGAATTACAAGGCTGTGAATATGAAGTTGAGCCAGAAAAATATGCTCATGGCTCACATGGCTATCTGCATTTTATCCAACAATATGGTCATAATGAAGCAATGAAAGCGGTTGCTGGTCATCATGGTTTTTGTGATATATCAATAGATCGAAATTTAATTGATCCAGACGCAGATGAAGAATTAGTAGAGCTTGATAAACAAGCGCGCCAAGAGTGGGTTGATTTTTGTCTTTTGTTTACAGGTTTAACAGTAATACCTGAAGTTGGCGATATTCCAATGCTTGCCGGTTTGTGCAGTGTTGCTGATTGGATTGGCTCTTCTATAACCAATTTCACTAAAGATCAAACGCTTGATTTACAAGATTACTATAAAAAAGCATTGCCAAGAGCAAAAGATGCATTACTTGAATCAGGCATGCTAAACAAAATTAACGGTTCAGGATTCGACTTTTTATTTAAGCCGTATCAACCCCGAGGAATTCAAACCTTACTACCTAAGCTACCATTGGAAACAGGCTTAACGATAGTTGAATCTGATACGGGATCAGGAAAAACGGAGTTTGCATTGGCTTATGCCTCAATGCTAATTGAGCAAAACCTAGCTGATGGAATTGTTTTTGGTCTTCCTACACAAGCAACTGCAAATGGATTATTTAAGCGGATTGGTGAAGCTGCCTTTAAGCTGTTTCCGGATAGCACACCCACCCTCGCTCATGGTAAATCAAAGTATTTATTTTCAGATGAAAATGGCTTTTTACATCAATCAAATAAACGCGCTTTTCTGGGCTCTATGTCAGTAGCAACAGTCGATCAGATTTTAATGGGGGTTTTAAGTATAAAACATCAGTTTATACGCTCGTTTGGCACACGAAAATCAGTATTAATTCTTGATGAAATTCATAGTTTTGACGCATACATGTATGCACTGATTGATAAAGTTATTAAGGGACAACACCAAGCCTTTTCTAACGTTATTTTATTATCGGCGACGTTATCTTTATCGTTAAAAAACAAATTACTTAAACCTTATGCAGGTACAGCAAGAAGCAATGAGTATCCACTCGTAACACATGTTGATTTAGAAGGTAATACCCAAGAATATTCGCTAGAGTCATCTGGTAAAAAGAAACATATAACAATTGAAAATTGGTTTTCAGAAGATTTATTGCCTTCTTCAGAGCAACAAATAACACTATTAGAGCATGCCAAAGCCGGTGCCGTTATTGGTATTATTTGTAATACAGTTGCAGATGCACAAGGCTTGTATGCTCAATTAAAGTGTTTAGTAGCAGAAGGGGAGATTGAAGTTGATCTATTTCATGCACGCTATACTTATGCAGATAGAGCAAGAATTGAAGATGAAGTTCTACAAACGTATGGCAAAGACGCACCTCGTAAAGGGCGTATTCTAGTTGCTACTCAAGTTGTTGAACAGTCGCTTGACTTAGATTTTGACATTATAGTGAGTCAAATAGCCCCAATAGAGTTTTTAATGCAGCGCATGGGGAGGTTGTGGCGACATAATCGTATTAATACGTCACTCCATACTCGTTGTAATAGAATAAAACAGCCAACATTTATTACTTTATTACCAAGCCAGAAGATTAGTAATTGGAGCAGTCATTATCAGGGTAGTGGCTTTGTGTATAGAAGCACCCGTGTACTATTTAGAACCGAGCAGTATTTGCAGCAAACAGATACTTTAACTTTCCCAGATTGCTATCGCCAAGCAATTGAATATGTGCATGCGGAACAGCCATACCCAAATGAAGCGTTAGAGCTAACTAACTTATACGATAAATACCAAATTGAGCAAGATGGCTCAGCTTATACAGCAAAAATGTACAGTGTACTTGATTCAAAGCCATTAACAGATGTCGATCCTCGTTGCGCATTATTAACCCGCGAAGGTGAAATGACGGCAACGGTTGTGCTTCTTGATGAACTAGGTGAGTTATTACATGGAGGTGACTATAAAGAACAACAAGACAGAGAGCGTAGTACCGTTGCTATTGCTAAAAAGCATGCTAAAGGCAAGCAAGACAGTGATTTTCATTGCATTAAAGCTGTAGTAAACAAAGACATTGAATACGGCGAATTAGGTATTGTATTACCTAATTTGAAAAAATAATAAATTAAAGGAGGCTCTATGTTCATATCTATGGTGGCATTAAAGACGACTGATGGTTATTTACAACATCAGGCAATTTGGAGTTTATTTCCAAAAACACCGGATAGAAAACGTGACCATTTATTTAGAGTTGAAAATATGTCAGATGAAGGCCAGATAACGGTGCTCTTACAGTCAAGTACTCAACCAAAAAGTAGTGATAGTGCAAAGGTATTACAGAGCAAGGAATTTTCACCTCAATTAAACAATGAAGAGTTTTATAAATTTAAGTTATTAGCATACCCAACTAAGTGCATTAGCCAAGGTAAACGAGTTGTAGAAATTCATGATGAAGACCTACAAGTTCAATGGCTGCATAAAAAGTTATCGGGTGCCAATGTTAATGTAACCGCGATAGATAGCGTACTAGTAAAAAGTAAAAAAAGCTTTAATAGCCGTTATGTTTGCTTTGAAGGGGTTTTGCAAATTACTAATGCAGAACAAATTTATCAGGCTTTAATTATGGGTATAGGTCGACAAAAACACGCCGGCGCAGGTTTATTGTCTTTAGCTAAAGCCAGTTAATTTAGGAATACTTATGTACAACAGAATATATACAGCCTACTTAACTTTACCGCAAGGCGATCAGGCTGAACTTAAACGCTGTAACTTAAAAAAGTTAGCTAATTGCCCTGCATATTTTCGCGTTTTAAAATTTTCAGGCGCGCAAGACAACGCGCAGACGCAGCGTATTTTATTTTTACTCGTATCGATTAAAGTCACAGCAGAGCCTGAGTCAGATTCGGTCGCTTTTGCGCTTTTAAAAGCAGGTGTAAAAGGGGCGCACATTATTCAAATTACACGCAGTGGTGATAATGCAATTGAATACTTAAAACGGCAACTTATACGGTGTGAAAATGTTAGCTTATCTAGTTTAGGTAAGTTATCGCAATATTGGGGAGAGCAAGCAAGACGCGAGCTTTTAAAAGAGTTTATTTTGGCACAAATTGACGATTAGTTTAGTAACACTCATTTTATGAAAATTAAGTAAAAATCAAAGGAAATTACAATGACTACTTTTATCAATATTCACGCATTAATATCACATCCTTCTTCAATGATGAATCGTGATGATTCCGGTTTACAAAAAACAGCTGTATTCGGCGGAACCACACGCAGTAGAATTTCAAGCCAGTGTTTAAAGCGCGCAATTCGCCAGAGCGATTTATATAAAAAAGATGTAGAAGAGCTATCAATTAGAACTAATCGGTTTGATGATTTACTAAAGCTTTGCATAGAAAAACTACCTGAATTTGATGCTAAAACGATAGAGAGTGTTTTAGAAAATATGGGTTCTAAAATAAAAACAGAAACAGATAAAGACACCAAAGATAAACGTCGTTACTTTGATGCAGTACAACCCTATTCGTTAGGTGCTATTCGCGAAGCCATTAATATTGTACAAGCGGGTACAGATCTAAAAGAACTTAAAAAAATTGTGCAATTACCCACTATTGATGTTGCATTATCAGGGCGAATGGATGCGAGCTGCCCTGAACGCAATGTAGAAGCTGCGATGAGCGTAGCGCATAGTTTAACTACTCACAGCGCAGATATTGAAGTGGATTGGTTTACAGCGTGTGATGACTTAGCAGAGCAAGGTTCTGGGCATATTGGTACAAACGAATTCAGTTCAGGTGTATTTTATCGTTATGCATCTATTAACGTAGACCTATTAGCGCAGAATATTAAAAAATCAATTGAGGAAACAGCCTTTATAATAACCACTATTGTTAATTGTTTTGCACAGGTTTCACCTTCAGCCAAGCAAAAAACGTTTGCCGCTCATAACAAGGCTGACTTTGTATTATGTACTAGCTCAAACCAACCATTATCTCTTGCAAATGCTTTTAGAAAACCAATTCCCAATACAGGGGAAGTAATGGAAGCATCCATTCAAAGTTTAGTGTCTCATTATGAAAAATTAGTTGATGGTTATGATCTAGAATCAAAGGCAAAAGCATTTGATATGACCAATACAGCTCAGAGTGAAAAAATCACAATGGTGAATAAAGTTAGTGAGTTAGCATTTTAATATCAGTTACCCCCTAAGTTGTTATAAAAATACAAAAGGCGTTAATTATGAAAACGTTAATTTTAAAAACAGAAGGATTGTCAGCATATGGCTTGCAAACCTTTGATGTTCACCGCAGAGCTAATCACTTTCCAACACGTTCTGCAGTTATAGGTTTGCTTGCTGCCGCGCTTGGTATTACGCGCAAAGAGCAAGATAGACTCTTCGAGCTATCTGAAAGTGTGCAGGTGGCAGTGCAAGTTAATAATGCGGGCGAAAAAATAATGGACTATCACACAGTGCAAAATTTTCGCAGCCCACAGGGGAAAATTCAAAAAGGCGTTAAACCTACTTACAGAGAATACTGGTGTGATAGTGAACATACGTTTGCTATTACAGCCAGTGAACAGTTAATTAAACAGCTAACTTATGCAGTGAAAGCGCCACAGTTTACTGTGTTTCAAGGCAGAAAATCGTGTCCGTTGACGCGACCTTTGTTTGAAGCGGTGATAACTCAAACTAACCCGTCTACTGCTTTAAAAGAGCATGGTGAAAACGGGCAAATTTTTAGTGATATACAAGGTGAAAACCATGTTGCTACGTTGCAAGTACGAGACAAGTTAACCTCTATTTTTAGAAAATATGCAATGAGAACAGTATTTGTTAGCGGGCAAACGACTAAAAATGATCAGGAGGGAATAAATGAACTTACTTAAAGATCCTTTTATTTCTACAACCGTTGGTAAAGTTTCATTAAAGGAGGTTTTAACTTCCAATACTGATTATCAACTCCAGTACTTTTTTGATGAAACCCAGTTAGCCATGCTGCAAATGTTAGCGTCGCTTACAACGGTCGTATTAAAGCCAACAATCGCTGAGTTGGAAGGTTACTTAGCGAATGGTTTAGCGGTTGAACAGTATGATAAAGCACTTGAGAAGATAGAAGTGGAATGGTTTGAAGAAACGCGTTTTATGCGTTTACCATTTCCAGCCAAATCAAAAATAGCTGATGGGCCAATAACCAAGTTAGTTTCAGGAATTGAATGTGGTGGTTCAGCAAATGCTTTAGGGTTATTTTCAGAACCAGAAAGTGTCAGTCAATCTTGTCCAGATTGTACTCATGTTCTTAATTACAATTTACATATGAACATTAAAGGTGAATGTTTTGGTCCCACAGGAGCAACAGGTATAAGGGGCGGCGGCTCCATAACTACCTTAATTGCAGGGGATACATTGAAAGCAACCTTACTATTGAACACTGTAGCGATTGATTTTTATGCTGAATGCTCAGTATTAGATGAAACAGCAGAAACACGTTATATGTGGGATTTACCTCCTTCAGGAGTTGTCTACCAAGCACAAAATATTGGGTTAGAAAGAGGTTTGTTTGCACTTGCATACTATATTGATTTTCTGGTGTTAGAGGAGTCTGGAACTTGCCATATTTGTGGCATTGAGACAGATAAATTAGTTAGAAATTTTCAGCGAATAAAGTTTACTGGTGCATATGGTTCAACGAAAAATGGTCGTGATAATGGTGCTGGTTGGTGGTTGCACCCTTATACGCCAAGAACGGAAAAAGAAGATGGCACATATGCCGTATGCGCAAGGGATCAAAGCTGGCAATCCTGGCAAGAATTAACCTCTTATATTGTTGGAAAGGAAACAGATAAAGCGACAGTTAAACCGGCTTTTATTTTTAATCAATTTCAAACTAAGTTAGGACGAGGAAGAGCTAATATACTCATTGGCGGTAATATTGCTGATCAAGGTTCAATCACAGGACGTGTTTATGATTTGTATTCTATGCCCTCTTCACTTTCAAAAAATAATAGGCGTATTTCTCAAGTTATTGATGCAGGGCTTGAGCAAAAAGATAAGCTTTCTCAATCGTTTAATAAAATGTTTGGCGTTGGTTATGATAAAAACTTTGTAGGAGGAATTAAAGAGCAGGCCATGCAACGTTTCACCTCTAATGCGCAACAAATTATTCAACAACTTTTATTAGATGTAGATAGAAAAGAAGCATCGCAGTTAAGAAAAGATGCGGTTACAGCGCTTAATATTGAAGCAAAATTTATTTTTAAATCAGTACAGCGTAAATATCAGCATGATTTACCTTTATTTAAAGCGTTAGTAAAAGGTGAGTATGTACTTTATAAAACGAACTAAAATTGATGTACTTTAAAATTTAATAGGAATTGTTATGGCTACGAAACTAACGGTACTTGAAAAGGATATTTCCACTTTAAAACAAGGTGATATCGAATATATCAATATTACTGATATTGCGCGTTTTAAAAATACCGCACGTACAGATGATTTAATTCGTAACTGGCTGCGTAACCGTAACACTATTGAATTTTTAGGTATTTGGGAGCAACTCAATAATCCCTATTTTAATCCCGTCGAATTCGACGGGTTTAAAAAAGAAGCAGGGTTAAATAGCTTTACGCTTACGGCTAAACAATGGATAAGTGCTACCAATGCTATTGGTATTATTTCAAAAGCAGGGCGTTATGGTGGTACATTTGCACAAAAAGATATTGCGTTTGAGTTCGCAAGTTGGATTTCAGTTGAATTTAAACTTTATTTGATTAAAGAATTTCAACGCTTAAAAGATCAAGAGCAACAACAGTTAGGCTGGGACATAAAGAGAAACCTAGCTAAAGTAAATTACTTAATACATACCGATGCGATTAAAGAAAACTTAATACCTGATGTTGTTAGCTCATCTCAAGTAGCTCAAGTGTATGCCAGCGAAGCTGATCTTTTAAATGTTGCATTATTTGGCACAACTGCAAAGCAATGGCGCACTGAAAATCCAAAAATAAAAGGCAATATGCGCGATCATGCTAATGTTCATCAATTAGTGTGTTTAGCTAATTTAGAAAGTTTAAATGCTCATTTTATTGAACAAGGAATTAATCAGGCGTAACGTATTGAAAGCCTCAACAAGTTAGCGATTAAACAAATGGGGATACTGAGTGGCTCTATTACTGAACAGCCAAAAGTAAGTACAACTACAAATCAAAGCGATATTAAATAATGGCTTTTCTCCCTTTAAAACCCATACCTATTAAAGATCGTAATTCAATGATTTTTGTTGCAATGGGTCGTATTGACGTACGCGATGGTGCATTTGTGGTAATTGATGAAGTGAACGGCGAGCGAATGCATATACCAGTAGGCTCAGTAGTGTGTATTTTACTCGAACCCGGTACCCGTATAAGTCATGCTGCTGTTAAGCTTGCAGCGACAACAGGCACATTACTCATTTGGGTAGGAGAGGCAGGTGTCAGGCTCTATTCTGTAGGTCAGCCAGGAGGTGCACGTTCAGATAAATTGCTCTATCAAGCTAAACTAGCACTTGATGAAGGTTTGCGATTAAAAGTCGTGCGCAAAATGTTTGAACTACGATTTGATGAAGCTCCACCAGAACGACGTAGTGTTGATCAGCTACGTGGAATAGAAGGTGCGCGAGTTCGTAAAACATACCAGCTATTAGCAAAGCAATATAATATCGAATGGCACGGCAGACGCTACAATCCAAAAGATTGGCAAGCAGGAGATATAATAAATCAGTGTATAAGTGCTGCCACTTCATGCTTATATGGTGTAACCGAGGCCGCGATATTAGCCGCAGGTTATGCGCCAGCCATAGGCTTTTTACACACAGGTAAGCCGCTGTCATTTGTGTATGACATTGCTGATCTTATTAAATTTGAAACGGTTGTACCTGCTGCATTTAAAGTCGCGAGTAAACGGCCTAAACAACCTGATCGAGAAGTGCGCATAGCGTGCCGTGAAGCCTTTAGAAAAGATAAAACCCTACAACGGCTAATACCTCTTATAGAAAAAGTACTAAATGCAGGTGAGATCACTCCGCCTAAGCCTTATGATGATGCACAGCCACCGGCATTACCCGAGCCCGAATCTATAGGCGATTCTGGCCATCGTTCAAGTTAGGAATAAATTATGAGCATGTGTGTTGTAGTCACCGAAGCAGTACCGCCAAGATTAAGAGGGCGGTTAGCTGTTTGGTTATTAGAAATTCGAGCAGGTGTTTATGTTGGGGATGTTGGCAGGCGAATAAGAGAAATGATATGGTTTCAAGTCACTGAGCTAGCAGAGCAAGGAAACGTCGTTATGGCTTGGGGTACAAATACTGAATCTGGTTTTGATTTCATTACCTATGGTAAAAATGCACGGATGCCGATTGATTTGGAAGGATTAAGATTGGTTAAATTCATTCCAATTACGCAAGAGATACCTCCTGAAAAATAATTGTTTTGCTCTTTAAAAACGTGGTAGATTTTACATAGCTATTTTTATTTAATAAAAACAAGCATATACTATTAGAGTGTTCCCCGTATCCACGGGGCTGAACCGCTGACCCTGCTGTTACTGCTGCAACAACTAAAGTGTTCCCCGTATCCACGGGGCTGAACCGCTTGAGTGCAATAGAGCCTGTGGCCTGTATGAGTGTTCCCCGTATCCACGGGGCTGAACCGCCAAAGCCCAGGCGTTTAAATATTTGCTCCATGTGTTCCCCGTATCCACGGGGCTGAACCGCGGGTAAACGCGTTATTGTGTACGACCCGCTAGTGTTCCCCGTATCCACGGGGCTGAACCGTACGAGACATTTTAGCTATCATGGATGAATCAGTGTTCCCCGTATCCACGGGGCTGAACCGCGTGTACTTGTGTTCTTCGGGCATAGTAGACAGTGTTCCCCGTATCCACGGGGCTGAACCGATTATGAATATGGGGGTTATGAGCTTAAAAAGGTGTTCCCCGTATCCACGGGGCTGAACCGTCAATACCGTCAGCATCATCAGGAAAATGTGTGTGTTCCCCGTATCCACGGGGCTGAACCGGTGGTGCTAACGTTGCTTATAGTGCATCAAACGTGTTCCCCGTATCCACGGGGCTGAACCGATGACAGAAACGAGCGTGTATTTGTATATAACGTGTTCCCCGTATCCACGGGGCTGAACCGATATTGCGGAAATTTAGCGAAAAAACGTTGCTGTGTTCCCCGTATTCACGGGGCTGAATGCAAAGGAAACGCACCGTAAATTAAAAACGTTTTCATTTAAATATTTGAGGTAAGTTGCTCTGTTTTATCTTTAAACTCACGCACGTTTTTAATGATATAGCTACCACACTTTGATTTACGTGCGTGGAGTGTGAACCAATGATGCGCATCAACTTTAAATTCAGCAGACACTACTTTTCAAGCTTTTACTTAACGGCTATAACACTCTTATCCATGAAATAAGGTTAGAAATACGAACAATATAGATGTTTGCAGCTAGCCCCTATTAAAAATAGGGGCTTACCGTACCAAATATTAAAGTAGAGTAACTTTTAATTACACGCCTGACTGAAATTACTGTAGTAATATCTTTACTTCTTAACCTTGCCTTTAAGAACATAAATTTCGCCATCGAAACTGCCTTGGATGGTGAGGCCTTGTCCCGCTAACTCTTTGAGGTATTCAATGTGATCCTCAGTGATATGCTGGCCTGGTACCAAAAGCGGAATGCCCGGTGGGTAAGGGGTAACTAAACCGGCACAAATGCGGTTGTTACTTTTAGCGATGGGCACAGATTCTCGCTCACCATAAAAAGCATCGCTAGGAATACACGCCAAGTCTATCGCTGGTAAGTTTTCTGGTAAGCGTGCTCTGCGCGTTGATGTTGATAACTTAACCTTACCGCTGTCGAGTTTTTTCAGCGCATTGTACAAACGAATTATTTTTGAACGCGTGCCGCCAAGGGTCAGCAAAACTAAAATAGTGCTGTGAGTGTATTTTTCTATTTCTAGACCAATTTCGTCCAGTAAATATTTATGAATATCCTTTAATGAATAAGGCAATTCGCTAATGTCGATAAGAATTTTTAGCGGATCGTGGCCCATGTTATCACCGCTAAAGTGTGGAAATATTTCCATAAAATCTTGCTTACCTAGCACTTTAATTTGCTTGAGCGAGGCCATTTGTTGTTTAAATTCTTCCACATGATTCAACAAGGCATTAAGCAACTTGTAGCCTTCCATTTCCAATTGCTTTTGGCATACGTCAAGGGATGCAATAAGCTGATATTTTGGCGATGTGCTGGCGTAGATACTGTAAATCTCTCGAAAGAAATCGGCATCAAAGTCAGGATCGTTAACATGAATATAAGACGCTTGAGAAAACGCCGATACCACTTTATGCGCGGAATGGGTGATATAATCTGCCCCTGCATGAATAGCAGAGTAATAGCGTAAGCTCGGGTGAAACAAAGAGTAAGCAAACCACGCTTCGTCAATAAACACTTTAATACCATGTTGATGGGCAAAGTCGACCACTTGTTTCAGATCGCTCAGTAGGCCATCGTAGGTACAACCGGTAAGAACCAGTAATTTTGCATCGGTATTTTGTTCAATAGTCTGCTTTATGTCGGCCAACGATGGTGGCGCGAAGATCCCATATTTAGGATTTAAAATACTCGACAAATAAATAGGTAAACTCGCCGATTGCAAGATGCCATAGTGCACCGATTTATGACAATTGCGGTCGATGATCACTTTATCGCCTTTGCGAAGCAGTGTCTGCAAGATGATTTTATTTGAGGTAGACGACCCATTTGTGACGAAATAAGTATGCTTAACCTCAAATGTTGCCGCTGCTGATTCTTGAGCTCTGCCAATGGTGTTTGTACTATCTGACAATGAACCTAACGAGTCAACCGACACCGACAGGTCGCCAACAAATACATTGCGGCCATAAAACTGATAAAAATCTTTGATATAAGGGGAGTTTCTAAAGCTAGAGCCACCGCTGTGGCCCGGTGTGTGCCATGAATCGTTCGACTCGCCAACATAACGGCGATACGCTGTCCAAAATGGCGTTTCTGAGCGGTCGTCAAAGTCGTTGATCATATAACCTAAAATTGCTTCTGGATCAGAAATTACTTCGTCTTTAAAGAAAAACGATTCAATTTCTTCTGACTCGTTAACGATTTCCAGCCCTTTAGTGTCGTCGCCAATAACATAAACCGGTAACTCAAGACGAATTGCTTTTAATTGCTCGATAAAGCGACTATAAGTTCGTTCGCCAACCTTATTTTGCAAATCCCAACTGAGCACAACCGCTTGAATATCACCATCTTCTTCTACACTTTCCAACGCGTGTTTTAGCTCAAGACGCTCAACAATATCGATATGAATATCGTCTCGCTCAAAATTAGGAATTGTTTTTGACAGATTCGTTGAAAGCTCTTTTAGGGTGATTGGATCTTGCTCAATTAACAAGATACGAAGTATCGGTAGCATAGGGGGTTTCGCAATATAATTTATAATACTCAGTAGCATAACCAAAGGAGTGAGACTTGTGAAATTAATACTTTGATAATGTTCTAATAATTGGGCTGTTTAATTACCACTACTGCGGTGCGGAGGCTAGCGAGCAGAGACCTCCGGCAGCCTGATTATAAACTAAATTACTTTGTTCGCATGTTTTTTAACCGCTGAATATGCAACTACAAATTCTGCTGAAATCACTACCTTCTTAAGTCATTTTTCCTCGCTTATATAAAACCAAAATGTGTAATTACTACCTTCTGGTCACTTTTAGTGAAAAACACATAGCTTCCTCTTCTTAGGGAGTTCCATTAGCATTGCGTTTTAAAACAAACAACTTTTCATGAAAAGTGTTATTTTATAGTCTAGAAAAAGTACAATAAATCAAGGAAGTTTATGAACTACTTAAAAAAATCAGGGGTTTTCATCCTGTTAACATGCCTCAGTTCTTTTTCATTTGCTGAAGATGTTATTCTTAATGAACACACCATTGAATCCAAAGCATTGGGTGAAGAACAAAAAATTACTGTCTATCTTCCAAATGATTATGATGAAAAGTCAGGCCACGAATATCCAGTTTTATATTTATTAGACGGAAAATACTATAAAAGGATGGTGCAAGGTGTCGTTACTTCGTACTACTCTAATGCGCTTATTCCCGATATTTTGGTTGTTGCCATCGAAAACGAAGATCGCATTCGAGACTATACGCCAAGCCCTCATGAAACCCATAAGGGGACAGGAGGGGCCGATGTTTTTCTAGATTATATTGAAAAAGAACTGATTCCCTTTATAGATACAGCGTATCAAACCTCAGACTTTAGAATATTAAATGGTCATTCCCTAGGCGGGCTATTGTCACTTCATGCCTTACATTCTCGGCCTGAGTTATTTACTGCACACTTTGCATTGAGCCCTTCGCTTCATTGGGGCAATAAAGAAACGGTTAAAAAACTGATGAGTTATGTATCTTCCAAAAAGAAATTGAATCAGTTTGTTTATATGAATTTAGGTAATGAAGGGTCTAACTCAGGCACCGACCAATCTAAGTTAATGCGAAAAGCATTTTTAGAGCTTCAGGCATTCCTACAGGAAAGTAAGCTTAGTGGCTTTAGGGTTAAGAGTGAGCTGTTACAGACTTTACCCCATGTAGCGACCAATATTACAGGGTTAACGCATGCATTGAATGAGCTATATCGGAACTGGTCCCTTCCTTTTGCAGTAATGGAGCAGGGGCGAGAAGGTATAATTAAGCATTTTCAGAGTTTATCAGACGACCTCTACTATGAAATAAAGCCTCGCAAGGGGGCCGTCAATTTTGGGGGTGACTATATGACTCAAGGCTTGTTTAAGCCAGCTAAGGGGATGGATTTATTTAAATATAATGCCGAACTTTATCCAGATTCAGCTTGGGTGCAATTTAATCTTGCCAAAGCGTATAAAAATAGGGAACAAAATGAGTGTGCTAAGCAACAGGCTGAGCTGGCGCTAAAATATATTGGCGATGATGAAGAGGACTTAAAAGCGTCGATTATAGAATTTTTACAAAGTTATGAAGGCGAAAAATTTAAGGAAGAAAAAGGCTAATGGAAATTAATAGTCAATCAAAGGATATAGCACGCAGGTCTTATTCGGGCGGTTGACTATGCTTTAGATTAGGCTAGCGATAGGCTGGATTTGATAGAAAGTACAACTTGAAATCGGCTGAAAAAATAGTTCATTGCCGTTTTCGCTAATTATAAAACTAGACTAATCAACTTTATCTTTAAACTCACACAAGTCTTCAATAATACAGCTGCCACACTTAGGTTTACGTGCTACGCAGGTGTAACGCCCGTGTAGAATCAGCCAGTGATGTACATCGACTTTAAATTCAGCAGGCACTACTTTTAAAAGTTTTTTTTCAACCTCGACTACGTTTTTGCCCATAGCTAATTTGGTACGGTTAGATACGCGGTCAATGTGCGTGTCTACAGCGATGGCAGGCCAGCCAAAAGATGATGAAAATAGATTTTTACATCATTGCGTTAACTCGTTTATCAGTCACGAAACATCAATTTTCTTACTCAGTTAAGTTTGGTTTAGCTCATTAAAATAATTGTGTCCTATTTCTAGTTTTTCAAATTGGCTTCACATTTACTTCACAAGCTTTTCGGTAAAGTGCCATTACAGTCAAATTGACATTAATCGTTTAAAGAATTAGGACAAAAATGAAGATTAAAAAAATATTTAATATCGCTCTGGTAATAACCTTAATGCTGCTGATTAGCGGAGTGAGTTGGTACACTGTGTTCGGCTTGAAAGCATACAAAGTAACTGTTCAAGAGTTAGAAGAGCTATATAGTTATCAAAAGCAAGCCGTTAATGTGGACCTGACAGCACTAGAAAAGGGGCAGTTTAATATCACATTTAATAGTTTTGATGGCGAGCAGGTATACGGTCAACTCATTTACCCTAAAAGTGCAGACCCTTCTCAGCCTATTCCTATTCTAATAGGTGTTCATGGCATGGGGCGTACTTATGTGCGTTGGGTAGAAGGTGAGTTTAAGGACACAGACACTCTGGAACAAACGGACGAATTAGCAAATATGGCGCTTGCTCGAGGTTATGCCGTATTAGCCATCGACTCAAGGAATCACGGCAAACGTAAGAACCTGGATTACAACATAAAAGATGTAATGTATGATTTGTGGTTCTGGGGCAAGAAAGAACCGTACGAAAATATGATCATTGATTCAGTAAAAGATCATAGAGTATTGCTAGACTGGGTTGTTACCCAACCTCAATTTGACCAAAATAGCATTAGCGTGGCGGGTTACAGTATGGGTGGTCAAATAAGTTTGATATTGGCCTCCATGGATGAACGGATCAGTAAGGTGTTATCGATTGTTCCCCCAGCGTCAAAGGATACTGTGGCTAGAGTATCGCCTTTAAATTTTGTTACCCGACTAAATACTGAAAAAGTTTGGTTAGTAACAGCAGATAACGACGAACATGCAAGTGTTGAGGATAACTCGGTTTTATACGATGCTCTTAATGTACTCGATAAACATCATATTGAGATAGCTGGTGGGCATATTTTACCTGAGGGCTATTATAAACAATTAACAGGTTGGTTTTAATGGGGACAAGTTCGCAACTACGCGTATTATTGGTTGAAGATAGCGTCGCAATCGCAAATAATATTGCTGACTATTTTACCTTGCAGGATGCCGTCATTGATTTTGCCTATAGTGGTAAACACGGTTGCGAGCTTGCTCTTTCTCAGTATTATCACTGCATTATCTTAGATATTATGCTGCCCGATATTGAAGGCCTAGAAGTCTGCCAAATAATAAGAGCCGCTTCAGACCGACATATTCCCATTATAATGCTCACTGCTAGGGACACGCTTGCAGATAAGTTAGCTGGTTTTACTCATGGTGCAGACGATTACCTAACAAAACCGTTTGCACTTGAAGAGCTATATATTCGCTGTCTTGCCTTGTCTAATCGGTTAAATTTACCAAAACAAGGTAAAGTCACGTCACTTGGTGAAGGCGAAAAGAAATTAACGCTCGACTATCAACGACAGCAGGTCAGTCGAAACAACCAATTGTTGTCGCTACCTCCTAAAATATTTTCGATTTTACAGATCCTGATCGAATCACATCCAAGGCCGGTCTCAAAAAGTGAATTAGTTGATAGAGTCTGGGGCGAAAATGGCACAGATTCCGACTCGTTACGTTCACACATTTATCAACTGAGAAAGTCGGTGGATAAACCTTTTAGCTCCACTGTCATTAAAACCATTCATAGTGTTGGTTTTGCCTTAGATATATAAATTACAGTTGAATTACATGAAAACAAAACAATTAAGAAATCGCATTGTTATTTATTTTGTCTCCATCGTGGTGTTATTGAGCCTGTTATTTTCTTCAGTCACCTTGATATTTAGCTTTGTTGTTGAAGATAACTTCTTTTATCAAATATTGAATGGGCAAAAACGTCTTGTAAAAGAGCAAATAAACCAAGCGCAACTCCCAAGGCCAAATGTAAGCTTTATTAAATATTATGAAGATCGTTCTACACTCCCACTTCCTATTAAAATAGCCTTAGAAGCAGAGCCTCGCCGCAAAGAGTTTAGTGATGATAGTGGTAAACACTTTCATATTGCTTTTGTCGATGAGTCCAATTTGCATCAACATATTTTGTTAGCGGATGTCAGCGACCAGCTTGTCGTTAATAAATTAATGGGCACTATTTTTGGCTTTTCATCTGCACTTTTATTATTTGGCATCGCCTTAGCACTACTTTTAGCATTTGGGACAATAAAGTTAGTTAAAAAACAGCTTCAACCACTCGATGATTTGATGGATATCGTTGATAACAGTCCGGTTACTCAGCTACCCACCAATTTTGCTAGTCGTTTTAAAAGTAATGAAATAGGCCGCTTTGCCAAAGTGTTACAGTTAGCGCTAACAAGGATCAACTCATTTATTAACCGAGAGCAACAGTTTACTCGGGATGTCTCTCATGAGCTCAGAACTCCTTTAACCATTAATCAAGGAGCCTTAACTCTCTTAGCAAAAACGCAACTCACACCAGAACAGCAAAAATTTGTTGTTCGAATCGATGATGCAAACAAGCAAATGCAAAGGACCATTGAGGCTCTTTTAGCTTTAGCTCGTGAAAAAGGGACTGAAATTAAAAAAAACAACCTAAAAGCGCTGATTGAAACCTGTGTGCTTGATAATCTAGAGGTTCTTTCAGGTGTCGATTTGTGTATAGAAATTGAAAGTAATGTTTATATAGAAATGGGAGAAGATGAGTTTAAACTTATTCTACAAAATTTACTCTATAACGCAGTCGAACACGGTAAGTGCAACCAAATCAAATTATCCTTCCATGATGGGAGCTTAAGTATTATCGATAACGGTAAAGGCTTTCCTTCTGGGCTTGCTATATCAGAAGCGTTTGAGACAGGAGTTCGTGGTTCTTCGAGCAACGGGTGTGGGATTGGTCTGTCGTTAGTTAAACGTTTGTGCGAAAAATATGGTGTTAAGGTAAAGATAGAGCAAATGGAAAACGGTGTAGCTGTTGAACTGTGCTTTCAGTATCAATAGCATTGTATAATACTTAATGAGCTATAAGTGAAAACCGACCAAGTGCAAAAGTTAAACACTTGGACGATCTTGATATTTAAATTGCATTGATCATTTGGATATAGTACTAGAGAATCAACTATTCTGTCTTATCTTTGAACTCACATAAGTCTTCAATAATACAGCTGCCGCATTTTGGTTTACGTGCTACGCAGGTGTAACGCCCGTGTAGTATTAGCCAATGATGCACGTCTACTTTAAATTCTTTTGGCACTACTTTTTCAAGCTTTTGTTCAACGGCGACAACATCTTTACCCATGGCAAGCTTAGTGCGATTAGAAACACGAAATATATGTGTATCTACCGCAATTACAGGCCAGCCAAAGGCGGTATTTAACACTACGTTAGCGGTTTTACGGCCAACGCCTGGTAAGGCTTCTAGGGCTTCACGGTTTTCTGGCACTATGCTGTTATGTTCATCAACCAATATTTGGCACATTTTATACACGTTGGCCGCTTTTGAATTAAATAAACCGATTGTTTTTATATAATCACGCAGTGTGTCGTGGCCAATATCTAAAATAGCTTGGGGTGTATTAGCAACAGGGAACAGCTTACGAGTGGCTTTATTAACGCCTACGTCGGTTGCTTGCGCTGAGAGCGTAACGGCAACCAATAACTCAAACGGGCTTGAATATTCAAGCTCTGTAACTGGATGTGGATTATCGTCGCGTAAGCGAGAGAGTATTTGGTGACGTTTTTCTTTATTCATGCAACTTAAAACGCATTAGCTTTTGCTAAGTTAATGCGCTTTCCCCTTAAGTTAAGCTAGTAACACGTGCTCGAGGGCCTTTTTCAGCCTCTGGCGGTGCGATTTGTTTTGATTTTATTTGTGCGTCTATTACGCTTTTAGCTGCAATAAGCAGCCCCAGGCCTAAAAATGCGCCGGGTGGCAAAATAGCGAGTAAAAATTGGTTATCAAAGCTAAATACTTCAATGCGTAAGCTTTGTGCCCACGGGCCTAATAATAAATCGGCGCTGTCGAATAACGTGCCTTGGCCAATTAGCTCTCGCATTGCGCCTAAAACTACCAGCACAATCATAAAGCCCAAGCCCATCATTAAGCCATCAAAGGCTGATAAGTGAACAGGATTTTTAGACGCGTACGCTTCAGCACGGCCAATAATGGCGCAGTTAGTAACTATCAGCGGAATAAAAATCCCTAAAGACTGATAAAGCCCAAATGTATAAGCGTTCATGAGTAACTGCACTATGGTTACAAAGCCTGCGATGATCATGACAAACACCGGAATACGAATATCTTTTGGTACCCAGTTTCTTACGATTGATACGCTTACGTTAGAGCCGACTAAAACAAGCAGTGTTGCAAGCCCTAAGCCCAATGCGTTAGTGATTGTAGAGGTAACAGCAAGCAGCGGGCACAGGCCTAACAGCTGCACTAGGGCAGGGTTATTTACCCATACACCTTCTTTATATAAAGTTTTTAATTCGCTCATTTAGTTACCTCTGCACATTTGGCGTTAGGTGCGGCAAAAATAACATCAAATTCACTCTGCGCGAACAGTACTGCGTTTTTTACTGAGCCAACCACTGCGCGAGGCGTAATGGTGGCTCCTGTAAACTGATCAAATTGTCCCCCGTCTTTTTTAACGGCCCAGCGAGCATCGTTTTCGCTTTGCACTGTTAAACTTTTAAAGGTGGTGATCCAAGAGGATTTTTTAACTTCTACTTTATCACCTAAACCTGGGGTTTCTTCGTGTTTAGTGCTGCGCACGCCTGCAATAGTACCATCACTTAAAACGGCCGTTAGCAAGTTAATATCGCCACTGTAACCACTTGGTGTGACATGCCTTACAACAAGGGCAACGGGCTTGTTATTTTTGCGGGCACGATAAATTATTTGATTAGCGTAAGGGCCTAACCGTTCATCTGAAATAATAACGCAATCGGTTGAAAGCGCGTTATCGTAAGTACTCGGGTCAAGCACTTCTTGCAACTGAGACGTTAGGTGTAGCTGTTCTTGTTCGGCAATTTTATCGGCGGTTAATGCATTAATTGACGCAACGAGCCCCGTGGTTACAAGGGCAAATGCCGTTAAAATAGCGCCATTTTTAGCCATTGATGAAATAATCATTTTACTGCTCCATGGCCATAAGTACGTGGTTGCGTGTAGTAGTCAATCAATGGCACTGCAATGTTTAATAACAAAACAGCAAACGCAACGGCATCAGGATAACCACCGAAAGTACGAATTAAATACACTAGTAGGCCAATTAAAGCACCGTAAATTAAACGACCTTTATTAGTTGTGGCGGCTGATACAGGATCGGTCGCTATAAAAAATGCGCCCATCATAGTGGCACCACTTAATAAGTGAAATATTGTACCTGGCTCAGTTCCTGGCGCTGCAATATAGCCAATGGCGCTGCATATAGCTAAGCTTGCAATAAAGCTGACTGGAATATGCCAGTTAATTACTTTTTCTTTTAATAGGTATAAACCACCGGCTAAAAAGCCTAAATTAACCCACACCCAGCCAAGGCCTGCCCATTCATTAAATAATGGTTTTTGCATGCTTTCGGTCACCGTTAAACCATGACCGATATCGGTTTTAATCGTGTCTAAAGGCGTTGCCATCGTGATGCCGTCAATACCTGCGCGGACTTGATCTAAACTATAACCAATGGAGGTGAAGTCGGTAAATATAAGGCGTAGTTGTTCAATAAATCCAATCGGGTTATTTAATAAATCAGTCACTGGTAACCACGAGGTCATTTGTACCGGAAATGAAACTAATAACAGCACATAGGCTGCCATTGCGGGGTTAAATAAGTTAAACCCTAAGCCGCCATATAATTGTTTAACGATAACAATAGAAAATAAACAACCAATAATAATTATCCACCACGGGGCTAAAGGCGGAATGCTTAACGCTAATAACACTGCGGTTAGCCAAGCACTGCCATCACTTAATGCAGGCCAAATAGGGCGCTTACGCAAAAACATTATGGCCGCTTCAAAAACCGTTACTGCAGTTAATGCCAGTACTAACTGAATGAGCACGCCAGTGCCAAAAAATACAACTTGAGCAATGAGTCCAGGAATACACGCAGCTATAACGGTGAGCATTAATCGCGTTAACGATTTATGACTGTGATTATGCGGCGAACTGGCCATGGTTAATTTCATGACTGATCATTTCCTTCTTTTTGTAACTTTTTGGCTTTTGCTCGGGCAATAGCGGCAGCAACAGCTGCTTTTTTCTTATCGTCGCTTGATTTAGGTACGTTAGCGTCAATAGAGCTAGATGAATTGTCAGTATTATCGGGTGTGTGTGGTGCTTCTGCATCTTGAAGTGCTTTAGCTGCTTTTTTGGCTTTAGCGCGTGCAATAGCAGCGGCAACGGCGGCTTTTTTGTCATCAACTGGCGCGTCGGTTTGCGGTGCTTCACTAATGGCAGGCTCAGCGTCTTCTAATGCTTTAGCTGCTTTTTTCGCTTTGGCACGGGCAATAGCAGCGGCAACGGCTGCTTTTTTGTCATCAACTGGCGCATCAGTTTGTGGCGCTTCACTCACGATTGGCTCTGCGTCTTCTAATGCTTTAGCCGCCTTTTTGGCTTTGGCGCGAGCAATGGCAGCGGCAACGGCGGCTTTTTTATCATCAACTGGCGCGTCGGTTTGCGGCACTTCACTAATGGCAGGCTCAGTAGCTTCATTTGCTTGCGCTGCTTTTTTAGCTTTAGCGCGGGCAATTGCTGCAGCCACTGCTGATTTTTTATCATCAACTGGTGCATCGCTTTGTGGCGATTCACTCACGGCTGATTCATCTGTTTGAGATTTTTGATCTTTATATTTTCGCGCTTGTTCTTTACGAAGTGCGCGTTCTTTTGCGACTTCACTATTATCAGGCTCTAACTCAGCTGATTGATCGCCGAGTTTTTTAGCTTTAGCACGGGCGATAGCCGCAGCAACAGCCGATTTTTCATCGCCATTATCTGATTTACTTTTAACGCGGGCTAGCGCATCAGCCACTTTTTGTTTCTCGTCAGCTGATTTAGCCGCAGGCTTGCGTTTATGACGGTTTTGCCTTTCTTCTTGCTCGCGATCTAAGCGCTCTTTACGTGCATCAAAACGCTCTTTTGCGCGATCGGCTTTAATTTTATCAGCCTGTTGTTCTTTTATTTCCATTTTGGCAACACGGTAGTATTGCACAAGTGGGATTTCACTTGGGCAAACATAGGCACATGCACCACATTCAATACAATCAAATAAATTGTGTTCCTGGAGTTTGTCGTATTCTTTTGATTTAGCAAACCATTGTAATTGTTGCGGTAATAAAGAGGCAGGGCAAGCATCAGCACACGCACTACAGCGAATACAGGCTTTTTCAGGGCCAGGCTCTGCAAGTTCTTTATGATCAGGCGCTAGTATGCAGTTAGTTGTTTTTACAACGCCAATACGGACTGTGGGCAGAGTAAAGCCCATCATCGGGCCGCCCATAACAACGCGTTGCTGTGGTACAGGTGAAAAACCTTGGCAATCAAGTAAGTGTTTAATTTCAGTGCCTAATAAAGCCCACACATTACTTGGTTTATGAATAGTATTACCCGTAACCGTCACTACCCGTTCAATGAGTGGCTTACCTTCGTACACAGCTTGCTGCACGGCAAACAACGTACCTGTGTTTTGCACAAGTACGCCAATGTCAGCCGGTATGCCGGCGCTTGGCACTTCACGATTAGTGAGTAATTTAATAAGTTGTTTTTCACCGCCCGATGGGTAAATAGTTGGGACCGTTTGCACAATTATTTTTTCGTTATGCTCAGCCGCCTTGGTCATCGCTATAATAGCTTCGGGTTTGTTATCTTCAATGCCTACAATACATAGCGTTGGGTTTAGCAACTGTTGCATGAGTTCAAGGCCTTGAATTACCTCAATTGCATGCTCACGCATTAGGGTGTCGTCGGCTGTAATATAGGGCTCACACTCAACCGCATTGACTATCAAAAATTCAATCGGTTGTTTAGTGTCGGCTTTTATATAGGTAGGAAAACCTGCGCCGCCCATACCACTAATGCCGGCTTGATGAATTATATTTACTAATTCGTCGTGGGTAAGCGCTGTTGGATTATTAATTGGATTAAGTGCTACCCATTCATCTTTACCATCTGGTTCAATAACAACACTTAGCTCAGGTAATGCAGAAGGGTGCGCCGAAGGCTGTGGAGCTATATCAGTAATAATACCCGAACTTGGTGCATGCACAGGTACTGACCAGTTTGCAGTAGGAGCCGTTAAAGCTTGGCCTTTAAGTACACGTTGGCCTTTTTCTACAAGTAGTTTACCGTTTGCGCCTATGTGTTGCTTTAGCGCCACTACGAGCTTATCGGGCAATGGTAGGCGCGTAATGCTCGCACTATTAGAGAGTGATTTTTGTTGTGGTGGGTGTATGCCGCCAGGAAATGGCCAAACAACCCCTTTTTTTATTTGTTCAAGTAACTTATCCACTCAAACCTCTAATCTATTTGTGTAACAGGAATAGCATCTAGCTGCCATTTCCAGTTTTGTTTAGTTTCGGCTACAGGCAGCATATCAATGCAATCTACAGGGCAGGGCTCAACACATAAATCGCAGCCGGTACATTCATCAATTAACACCGTGTGCATTTGGCGAGTCGCGCCTAAAATAGCGTCAACAGGGCAAGCCTGAATACATTTAGTACAGCCAATACATTCGTCTTCGCGAATGTAGGCTACTGTTTTTATTGGCTCTGCTTGTTCGCCGCCAGCAAGTGGTTTTTCATCAACACCCATTAAGCCTGCAAGCTTTTTCATGGTTGCTTCGCCACCCGGTGGGCATTTATTTATTTCATCACCATTTGCAATTGCTTCTGCATAGGGACGACAACCAGGGTAGCCACATTGTCCGCACTGGGTTTGCGGTAAAATGGTGTCTATTTGCTCAACAATGGGATTGCTCTCTACGCGAAATCGTATCGCAGCAAATCCTAAAATCAACCCAAAAACCAGCGCTAACGAGCCAAGCGCAATTAAGGCATAAAACAAGGTCATATTAAAATTTCACTAATCCGGTAAAGCCCATAAACGCCATCGACATTAATCCTGCGGTTATCATGGCAATAGAGGCGCCTTTAAAAGGGGTGGGTACGTCAGCTGCTGCTAAACGCTCACGTAATGCTGCAAATAATACCAGCACCAACGAAAAGCCAACCGCAGCGCCAAAACCATACACTGCCGATTGTAAAAATGAGTGATCTTCTTTGATATTTAATAAGGCGACACCTAATACAGCACAGTTAGTGGTTATTAGCGGTAAAAATATTCCTAATAAGCGATACAGAGTTGGGCTCGTTTTACGTACCACCATTTCAGTAAATTGCACCACAACGGCAATCACTAAAATAAAGCTCATTGTGCGCAAAAACTCGATGTCGAGTGGGATTAAAATATACTGATTTACTAAATAGCTGGTAACAGAGGCGAGCGTAAGCACAAAAGTAGTCGCCAAAGACATACCAATAGCCGTATCAAGTTTTCCTGATACGCCCATAAAAGGACATAAGCCTAAAAATTGTACTAATACAAAGTTATTAACCAGAACAGTACCAATCAATAACAAGACATATTCAGTCATGCGAGCCTCGCGCTATTAAAATCAGAGGTATTATCCTTTTTTCTGATGTGATTAACAACATATGCAGTGATTATCATTTAAATAAACAATATTAATTTAAGGGGTAACAACAAAGGTGTAAAAATACTGTGATTTGGATGTGATCTTTACTTTAAAATTATGACTTTAATAGTACAAATTTATAAAAAACGATCACACTAATATTTACTTTAAAACTAAAAAAGCAGGGGGATAAGTGTTTGGGAGGTGACCGTTACATATCTTTAGGTTTTTCTATGTAATAGCCTTGTACACCATCTAAAAGAAGAGTCTCAACAATATGCTTTTCTTCTTGGCTTTCAACACCTTCTGCAAACACGCTAACACCTATTCTGTGTGCTAAGTCGACCATAAGTCTCATAAAGTATTGATTGTTTTTGTCATCTTCTAAACCACGAGTGTAACTTGCATCCATTTTAATAAAGTCAGGCTTTAAATCACGGAAAAATTTAAATGAGGTTAAACCAACACCAAAGCGTTCAACAGTAATACGGGCACCAACTCGATGTACCATATCAATAAAGCGTTTACTGGCTTTAATATTTTGTTGTAAACCAAATTCACTCACTTCAAAAATAAGTTTTGACGCAATGTGCGTATCTTTTAGCAAGCGTCGCTCTAACCAAATGACAAATTGATCATTATGCGCACTTGAGGCGGTTACATTCAGCCCAAAGTTTTTTTCAGAAAGGTTGCGAGTTTTTATTTTCTCAAGTGAAGAATCAATAATTAGCTTATCTATGTCTATGGCCATATCAAGCTTTTCGGCCATTGCTAAAAACGAAGCGGTAGGAAGCGTTTGGTTTTCTTCGGTTTTAAAGCGAACTTGAATTTCGGCATAGGCTTTACTGTTTTTACCTAAAGGCATAATGTTTTGCATAACTAAATGAACGCGCTTGGATTCAATAACTTCGTTAATTACTTTACGCCAGTTCTGATTACCAAAACCTGCACTTACATTATTAATTAAGTCGGTTTCGCGTTGAACGTGCCATGCATTTACTTGTTTTGATTGCGCCATACTCATGGCGTTATCAACAATCGAAAGCAGCTCGCCTAACGGTTTGCCTTTTTCGTAACCCACAATTCCCGTGTTAGCTACTGAGCTTAGTTCTTGGTTTTGTTGATACTGCGTAAAACGAGACTGTAAGTTTTCGCCAAAGCGCTCAGCTTCTTTCAAAGGCACATGAGGCAGTACGACAGCAAAATCAGAACTATTTAATCGAAACACTTGACTGCCTGTATAAGTGCCACTTATGTGTTTAACTATATCTGCAACAGCTTTGACGTATTCGTCGCCTTTTTGGTAGCCACGTGTTTGATTTATAATTTGCAGTTCGCTACAGCGGATCATTGCGAGTGATCCGAATGTACTTTGTTCTACGTTTTCAATATTTTTTTCGTAATACTCAACAAACATATTGCGGTTGCCAAGTGCCGTAATTACGTCTTTATACGCTTCTTGTTTAATACTTAATGCAGCATTTTGAATGTCGTCATTTTTTGACTTTAAAAAGTAGGACAAACGGTTAAAGCTTGGCACGAGATCCTTACCTAGCTTTTGCAATTTAGAGCCATCTAATGCAATTTTTAAATCGTTACTTGCTTGGTTTTGGTTGATATAAATATCGATGACATCGGCAATAGTCATACTGATATTTCTATTCAAACGATAAAAAATAGATTTCATTAAAATAACAGGAATAATAACTAAAATAGCAGACATAAAAAACACAATAAAAAACGATGTTTGCAGTTGTTCGCCAAGATGCTGAATATTAATTGTAAATTCAACTTTAATATCGGCTGCGGTATTAACCGCAAACTGTGGTCGAACAGAATTAAAAACAGACTCTATAAACTGAGCAAACACAGGGAGGCGAGCAGGGGAGTTTATAGTAAATACTTCAGCCCCCTGGAAGTCTCTTAACGTAAAGTGTGAGAATGTTTTACCATCGGCAAGCGCGTTTTTTAAATTTTGGGCGGCTTCGTCATTAAAAAAAGAATTATCAATATATTTCGTTATTGTATTTTGTGCATTTATTTGTGCGTCGCTTACTGCGCTATCAAACTGAGCTGATATAAAGTAAGTTCCTGCAACTACGCATAATAGCCAAGAGATAAGTTGTATAAGAATAAGTTTTTTAAAGCCGGCCATTTTTTAGTCTTTTAATTCGAAAGCGAAGGGATCAAATATTAGATTAATAAACTAAGTTTAACGCATTAATTTATGCTTTAGTTATGGCGCTTATGGTAGTGTAATTTAAGAGGAATGTCTATGAAATTATTAGAATTGGCTCCCCCTCCCCGACTCGAACGGGGGACCTGCGGATTAACAGTCCGTCGCTCTAACCAACTGAGCTAAGGGGGAACTAAAGTAGTGCTTTTATTATGATTTGGCTCCCCCTCCCCGACTCGAACGGGGGACCTGCGGATTAACAGTCCGTCGCTCTAACCAACTGAGCTAAGGGGGAACTACATATCATAATCATAAACTTGGCTCCCCCTCCCCGACTCGAACGGGGGACCTGCGGATTAACAGTCCGTCGCTCTAACCAACTGAGCTAAGGGGGAATCGTTTATGGTTGAAAAACTTGGCTCCCCCTCCCCGACTCGAACGGGGGACCTGCGGATTAACAGTCCGTCGCTCTAACCAACTGAGCTAAGGGGGAAGCGTCTTGCCTTTCAACGGGGCGAAATATTAATGACCTCACCGCAAACTGTCAACATATAAAAGATCATAAATTAAAAAAAGAGGTTTATTCGTTGTTTTTATACTCAATCTGCGTGTTTTCTGGCTTTATTTAGATTTTTTTCCAGAAATTTTAGGTGCTAGAACACGATGTAAATTGCTTTTTTATTTAATTTATAGTGTTCATTGAGTAAATAAAATACAGTTTTTAAGTGCTTAGTTAACGAAAGTCAGCTAAAAAACATAAAAAGAAGGTTTCATTCTTTTTACAAAAATAGTCTTTGTTCTTTTTGAATGAGCAGGTTTTGGTAAATTGGTTTTCGGTAAGATTTAAAATAAATTAATTTTTATGTAGAGCTGTTCTCATTTTATACGCACGTTAAAGATAGCGAATGAATAGTTCAAAAATAATACAATCAATAACTTGCGGTATACTTATACAAAATTTATTTAGCCTAACACAAGTGATAATAGAGGCGGTTTTACTGGTGAATGTATTTTTTTGTTGAAATTGTAAAAATGGCATTAATAGAACATCTGATGTTGGTAAAGACTAACTAAAGAGTTTGGTTCTGTGAAAGCCTTTATAAATGCGGCTTTGAATGAGTTATCCACGGTTTCTGTGGATAACTCTGTTTATGAAACCTGAAGAACATTAGCGGCACTAGAGCTGTAGGGTGCTACACCGATTTCAAGCTTTTAAATCATTATTTTTATATCTATAAAAAACAATAGGTTAATCTTTTTGATTTGTATCAGGTAACCTGATGAAAGAAATTATTCGTCACGATAAATTAAAGGATTGCTTTGTGCGAAAAAGCATCAGCAATAAGTGGCTGTTTGTAATAAAAGTAACGAAAATGTGTTTTAATTGTTTTTTAGACTGTTAAGGCTCTATTTTAACAAAAATACGTAAAAATCCACATTAACTGTTTTTTAAGTCCTTACTTAATCTGCTACTGCAAATCTATTGATAAATCCGTGGCTTGAATTGCCTTGATGCTTTAAAATGATCAGCTCAGTAAAAGAGGCTAATTTATACCATGCGCGCAATTTCAAAAACTCAGACTCGCCCTGATTTACTAAACGATCCAATTCCTGCAACACTAAAGAAAATGACCATTCCGATGATTTTTGGCATGATCACTTTGATGATGTTTAATATTGTTGATACATTCTTTATTAGTTTATTAGGTACAGAACCACTTGCTGCCGTGAGCTTTACGTTTCCTGTTACGTTTACGGTTATTAGTTTGGCAATTGGATTAGGGATAGGCACCTCTGCGGTAATCGGCAAAGCGCTTGGCAGTAATAAAATAGATGAAGCGCGCTTTGATGCAAGTATTTCTATATTAGTGGCGTTTGTTTTGGTGCTTATTTTATCGTTTATTGGGTATTTGCTAATCGATCCCATTTTTACGTTATTAGGCGCAGGCCAGCAAGTACTTCCTTTGATACATGAATACATGAATGTGTGGTTTATTGGTAGTGTGTTTTTAATTACGCCAATGATTGGTAATTCGGTATTACGTGCCAGTGGCGATACTAAAACGCCAAGTATTGTGATGGGCGGAGCAGGGCTTATAAACGCAGTACTCGATCCCCTTCTTATCTTTGGATTTGGGCCTATTCCAGCAATGGGTATCCAAGGCGCGGCCATTGCGAGTGTAATTGCATGGGGAGTTGCTGTCGTTATTATCTTATATGTACTGATAGTAAAAAAACGATTGTTGAGTTTAAAAGCCGGTTCTCAAACAGTGATCGGCGCTATTCGTAAAATGTTAAAAATAGGTTTACCCGCTGCTGGGGCGAACATGTTGACCCCAGTTGCAATGGCTGTAATGACTGCTATGGTTGCTCATCATGGTCCAGAAGCCGTTGCTGCATTTGGTGTTGGCAGCAGGATTGAGTCTATAGCCAGTATTCTTGTACTTGCTTTGTCGATGACACTCCCGCCGTTTGTGAGCCAGAACTTTGGGGCAGGTAAATTATGCCGAGTAAAAGAGGCCTACATTGGTACTTTAAAGTTTGTAATGATTTGGCAATTCGTCATCTATATTATCTTAATTGCCCTTTCTGGCTTTATTAGCCAAATGTTTGGTAAAGAGCAAGCGGTTATAGATGTTATAAAACTCTTTATCTATACCATTCCATTAAGCTATGGTTTGCAAGGAGTGATCATATTATCTAATTCTTCGTTTAATGCATTACACAAACCAATGAATGCATTATTTTTAAGTGCTATTCGTTTATTCGTTTTCTACTTACCATTTGCTTATATAGGCAATGAACTTGCTGGTTTAACTGGCCTATTTATTGGTGCCGCGTTGGGTAATTTATTTACCGCAATAGTATCTTATAAGTGGTTTGTAAAAGAGCTTGAAGCTTTGAGCCGTCAATCGTTAAAGGAGTGCACTAATTGAGCGATCATTTCCAACTAAAATCACACTTTAAGCCAGCGGGCGATCAGCCCACGGCTATTAAACAGCTGTGCGAGGGATTAGAAGCTGGACTTGCGCACCAAACTTTACTCGGTGCTACAGGTACAGGTAAAACCTTTACTATGGCTAATATTATTAACGACCTAAATCGTCCTACAATAATAATGGCGCATAATAAAACACTAGCCGCACAGTTATACGGTGAGATGAAAGAATTTTTTCCTAAAAATGCGGTTGAGTATTTTGTATCGTATTACGATTACTACCAACCAGAAGCGTATGTTGTGTCAAGCGATACATTCATCGAAAAAGACGCATCTATTAACGAACACATCGAGCAAATGCGTTTAAGTGCCACCAAAGCACTGCTTGAGCGCCGAGACACCATTATTGTCGCATCGGTATCGGCTATTTATGGTTTGGGTGACCCTAAGTCATACATGAAAATGATGCTGCTTTTAAAAGTGGGCGAAAAAGTAGATCAACGCGATATGCTTCGTCGCCTTGCCGAAATACAATATACCCGTAACGACATAGATTTTAGCCGTGGTACATACCGTGTACGCGGTGAAGTGGTTGATATATTTCCGGCAGAATCTAGCACCTTCGCAATTCGCGTAGAAATGTTTGATGACGAAATAGAGCGCTTGAGTATTTTTGACCCGCTTACTGGCGCCGTCGAAAAGCATATAATACGTACCACTATCTATCCAAAAACACACTATGTTACTCCGCGTGAAAAAATACTCGGTGCTATCGATAAAATACAAGAAGAACTCAAAGAGCGACGAGCCCAGTTACTCAGTGCCAATAAATTAGTAGAAGAGCAACGCGTAACACAGCGTACGCAATACGATATAGAAATGATGCGGGAGCTAGGTTATTGCTCTGGTATAGAAAACTACAGCCGTTATTTATCAGGCCGTACGCCTGGCGATCCGCCGCCAACATTACTTGATTACTTACCAGACGACGCATTAATGATTATTGATGAATCGCACGTAACCGTATCGCAAATTGGCGCTATGTATAAAGGCGACAGAAGCCGTAAAGAAAATCTTGTTGAATATGGTTTTAGAATGCCCTCAGCAATGGATAACAGACCGCTACGTTTTGAAGAGTTTGAAGCCATAGCACCACAAACTATTTATGTATCGGCAACGCCAGGCGACTTTGAATTAGAGCGCTGCGTAGGTGAAATAGCAGAGCAGGTAATTAGACCCACAGGTTTGCTTGACCCACTCATAGAAGTGCGCCCAGTGGGGGATCAGGTTGATGATCTTCTATCAGAAATTTATAAAAGTGTGGAGAAGGGCGAACGAGTACTTGTAACCACATTAACCAAGCGTATGTCGGAGGATTTAACCGACTACCTGAGTGAGCATGGTGTAAAAGTACGTTACTTGCATTCTGACATTGATACGGTTGAACGAGTCGAAATTATTCGTGATTTACGTGCAGGTGTGTTTGATGTGTTGGTGGGTATTAACTTACTTCGAGAAGGCCTAGATATGCCAGAAGTGGCGCTTGTTGCTATACTGGATGCCGACAAAGAAGGCTTTTTACGCTCAGCGCGTTCAATTATTCAAACCATTGGTCGTGCTGCTCGTCACTTAGATGGTCGCGCAATTTTATACGGTGATAAAATTACAAAATCGATGGCTAAGGCTATGGACGAAACAGCGCGCAGACGCGAAATTCAGCATGCTTACAACGTTAAACATGGCATTGAACCGCATTCGTTAGCCAAAAAGATTCTTGATGCGATGGATATAGGCGAAGAAGCTGGGCCTAAAGATAACCTTAGACTTGTTCGTAAAGACTCTAAAAAGGTGCTTAGTGCGAAAGAAATTTCAGTACAAATTAAGCAGCTTGAAACCAAAATGCATGCATACGCAAGCGATTTAGAATTTGAAAAAGCGGGCTCCGTTCGCGACGAAATACATGAACTACAACAACAGTTGATTAATTAACAATGACAGCAAACTTTACACCTATTATTACTGCGCTTGAAGACGCGCCAATTTTAAAAAATGAACTATGTCGTGTTTTTCATGGCCGAGGCCACAGCGTCGAAGCGCTAAGCCACATTAATTTAGACTTTTATCCGCCCAGTTTATTTTTGGTCTCGTACGACGAGATTGACGAGCAAACACTAACCGAGCTTACCGATGTTGTGTGGCAATGGGCGCAAAAAAACCAGCCAGAGCTTATTACGTCACTTGTTTATCAGCAGCGCGCTGGTGTGCAAAGCCAAAATACCGTGGTTTATGGGCAATTACCTAACCCGCATGTTGTAACCGAAAACGGCATTCGTTTTTTAGTAGATTTACAAAGCCGTCAAAATACCGGAATATTTCCCGATATGCGCAGTGGCCGTGAATTTGTAATGGCGAACAGTAAACACGGCAAAGTACTTAACTTATTTTCGTATACGTGTGGGTTTTCTTTGGCGGCTATGCAAGGTGGTGCAGACCATGTAATGAATATGGACATGAGTAAAGGCGTACTTAAGGTTGGTAAGCAAAACCATCAATTAAATGGTTTTGACAAAGGCGTCAGTTTTTTACCACATGATATTTTAAAGTCGTTTGGAAAACTAAAAAAAGCAGCCCCGTTTGATTTAATAATAGTTGATCCGCCAAGCTTTCAAAAAGGCAGCTTTATTTTAACTAAAGACTATCAAAAAGTACTGCGCAGGTTGCCAGAGCTACTACTTTGCGATACAACAAAACTGCTGTTGTGTGCAAATAGTCCAGAGCTTAGCGAAGACGCGTTTAAAGCGTTAATAAACGAGCACACCCAAGGCGCAATTGAATTTGTTGAGCGCCTTGCACCTACAGCACGCTTTATTGAAGTGGACAGCGACAGAAGTTTAAAGGCGCTTGTCTATAAAACGTCACAAACACCTGCTTAAATGAAACTGAGCAAACGTTTAGCGGCTATCGATGCGTTAATTACCGAGCCTGAAGATATAATTTGGGATTGCTGTTGCGACCATGGTTATTTGGGCTTGGCGCTACTAAAACGAAACGCAGCTAATAAAGTCGTTTTTGTTGATATAGTTGCGACTTTAATGAACGATTTAGAAGCGCAATTATCATCTATTAATAAATTACAAAAAACCGGTGATAAAAATTCGCAGTGGCAGGTCTTATGTCAGGATGTAGGCAAAATTGAAATTGCTCAAAGTAAAAGCCAAGTAGTTGTAATAGCAGGTGTTGGTGGTGAGCTGTTGTTACGTTTAATACAACAAATTACTGTTAATAACTTAAGTGAGCATTTGAATAATGTTCGGTTTATTTTATGCCCAGTGCATCACACTTATAAGTTGCGAGTCGGTTTAAAGCAATTAGGTTTAGGGCTTATAAGTGAACAAATAATTTACGACAACAAACGTTTTTATGAAGTGATTGAAGTGAGCTTTAATACCAATAATGAGATTAGTAATACTGGCAACGAAATGTGGGACTTTACTAGCGCAGAACACGCTATGTACCAGCGCCAACTCATAAATCATTATAATAAAATGCTTAATAAAGATGCTCTTTACTATCAAAAAGTTATAAAAAACTATCAAGAACTTACCGATAGTTAAAAAAGCCCGAAAGTAGGGCGTACATGTGATCTAATTGCGACATTGACGACGTAATGTGTTCATAGTTTATATCGCACAACGCGAGTTTATTTGGTTTATTTATGTCAGATAACAAGAGTCACATTGATCATTTGCTTAGTAATGAGCAAAAATGGCAACACAGTTACGAGCAACCTATTTCTTATGCACCCCTTGTGCAATTGGCTAATAGTAGCTGGGTGGTGCCACAACATTTTTTACGTTATAAGCACACGCTTGAAAGCGTAAACGAAGTGCTTGAGAGTATTGAATTTTCGGCTCACTTTAGAGTGCTTGCTGCACAAAAAGGTGAAGAAATTTATCTGCAAGTAGCAGTGCTGAGTCCAGATAACTACCAAAAAAGTGCATCTGTAAATGAAGGCAAAGCCAAAAAATTATTATTTGGCAGACGCTGGATAGTAGAGGAAAACTTACCTACCTCAGAGCTTATTCAAACTGCATTTTTAGCACTAAAAATAGCACGTGAACACGAAGTACGAGAGCTATTTCAGCTTATTCAAGATGGTTCAATAAGCACGCCTTTTAATAATCATCACGACTTACCGGTAATGGCGCAAAACCCTGAGTTAGTTATTGCAAACAGCAATGAAGTCAGCATTAATAATATTATTAAGCGTGTTGTATTTGCGGATGCAGCCATTGAGCTTAAAAGTCATCAAGCAATTACAGCCGAACAGCACTTGTTCACTGTTGAGTTGCAATGCAGTAATTGCCAATTAAGTGAGTTTAATAACAAAATGTTGGCTTTTTTAACAAGCGATGCATCAGCTAATAGCTTTTTACATGGTTTTATTTCTGCTTTAGTAAATACGAGTAATGATTATGTCAGTGAGCAATTCAAATACCAAGGATTTACACGTTTTAGTAAAAATGTGGCAGTAGCACAAATTGGTAAGCTAAGTATTGCAATGCGCTCACCAAGTACGGTCGGGCTTTGCTCTATGGGTAAGCAACACGCTAATCAATTAAATTTTGAAATAGACAGTGGGCGAGCACCACAAGGCTGCGGGCAAGCTATTGGCGGGTTTTTAGCTGCTCACGGCATAGAGCAGCCAGAAAACGCGCACTTATATCCTGATTATTTATAACAACTTAAAGCTTATTAATTTCATCTTTAATGTTAAAGCTTGAATCAGTAACAATAGCCTCAAGTGTTTGTACACGCTCTTTTAATGCAAGCACTTGTGCGTTTGTTTCAGCTAATTGTTTATGGGCATCGCTGTTGTTGTTTTGCATTTTATGCTTAAACTCAAGATGCTTTTTATACATATCGTAAACTACTCCTGAGCCAACCGAAATTAGCACAATAAGTACAATCATCGTAGTTCCAGACATAACCTCATTCCTTATTATTCGTTAATGATTAAAGTATAACCTTTAAGTGCTTTTGATAAAGCTGACAATTGTAACTTAATTTGTATGGGTAATGTGAATCTTGGGTAGGGAGTCTATCTTTGGCAGTTATTTAACTTTTATAGCATTGGTTTGATCTAATTAATCAAGAAATAGCTTAATACCGGTCCGCATCAATGTTTTATCAATTTGAGGGCTTATACTAAACTGCATAAATCTTTGATCAATTTAACTAATTAAATTGCACTATAACGTCGTTAAAATTTTTTATTTAGAACAACTAGATACAAGAATTTTTGCCTAGTTCTAGCGTAATTTTATTAACGTTAAATAGACCCCATATATAAGCAGATTGGTATTAAACCTGACTATAACAGAGTTAAAAACTTCTGCTATGCGATTGGGTGGATGTAGAAAGTAGGTCCATGCAGAAACAATTGCTGAGAATAATTAAGTGGTGAAATTTTGGATTGTTATCGACAATGCTTTCTTATCTCAAAATAGCGCACTTAATTAAGCGAATTAGTATAGTTAAAAAAGATTTATAAATTTAAAGTTGGATCTGTGGGAGTTTAATAAAAATATTTTTAATGATCTATGTGGTGTGTGATTACTTGGCTTGATACCAGTGACTCTCGCCATTATTTGTGAGTAGTGGCGATGCTCTTTTTTTACAGCTTAGATAACTACCCACATAGAATTTTATAATGTAAAAATTAAAAGTGATTATAAAAAAGTATTTATTGATTTTAACAAGGAGAATTTTTAGATGTTTTTATATGTGGTGGGTGATACTGGACTTGAACCAGTGACCCTCGCCTTGTAAGGGCGATGCTCTCCCAACTGAGCTAATCACCCACATATAATAGGTACGCCTGTCATTAAATGCTTTTATATGAATTAAACACTTAATGTGTAATTTGGTGGGTGATACTGGACTTGAACCAGTGACCCTCGCCTTGTAAGGGCGATGCTCTCCCAACTGAGCTAATCACCCAAATTACATTTAATATGCACCACTGTAAGTAGTGGTGGGTCGTACTGGACTTGAACCAGTGACCCTCGCCTTGTAAGGGCGATGCTCTCCCAACTGAGCTAACGACCCATATTAAATTTAAAACGACTATTGATATAATAACAGGTTTATATGTGGTGGGTGATACTGGACTTGAACCAGTGACCCTCGCCTTGTAAGGGCGATGCTCTCCCAACTGAGCTAATCACCCACATATAAATTAAAACGCTACTATTAAAATAAATAGTACTGGACTTTAACCAGTGAACTTCGCCGTTACTTGTAAATAGCGGTGATGCTCTCTTTTTTCTAACTGAGCTAGCGACCCATTTAGATTTTCTTGTAATACGCACCATTCTAGGAATGGTGGGTCGTACTGGACTTGAACCAGTGACCCTCGCCTTGTAAGGGCGATGCTCTCCCAACTGAGCTAACGACCCATATTACAATTTCAAAACGCGACTATTAATATAATGATAGGTTTTATATGTGGTGGGTGATACTGGACTTGAACCAGTGACCCTCGCCTTGTAAGGGCGATGCTCTCCCAACTGAGCTAATCACCCACATATAAATTAAAACGCTACTATTAAATAAATAGTACTGGACTTTAACCAGTGAACTTCGCCGTTGCTTGTTAAGTAGCGGTGATGCTCTCTTTTTCTAACTGATCTTACGACCCATATAGAATTTAGATGTGAACACTTTTATCAAAAAGTGGTGGGTGATACTGGACTTGAACCAGTGACCCTCGCCTTGTAAGGGCGATGCTCTCCCAACTGAGCTAATCACCCACATCTAAACAACACCACATTGCTGCGTCGTTGTGGGGCGCTATTATAGATAGAGTTGGAAATGTGTCAACACTTGAATGATAAAAATGTGCTGAATGAAGATTTTATAAGCAATGGGGCAGGGTTGGAGTCTATTTTATCATCAAATCCAAAGTTGTAGTTTAAATAACGTTCGAGAACAGTGCAATATTGTATTATCACTGTACTTAAATTACGTTTGTTTTAATCATTGGATTCAAATAAGTTAAGCTGTTTGTAATAAATGTAGTGTAGACGCTGTTTACATTAGCTTTATGTTAGGGCTTGATGACCTTTCAGGATTCGAGTTTTTATCTTTAGATCAAAATGAGTTATAGCTAAAAACCATTCTAAATGGAGCATGTTGGTTTTCTCAGGTGCAATATTTATTGCCTCACAATTAATTTAAGTGGTCATTTTTCACCACTTAGCAGAATTAGCGCTGTCTTTTAAAGACCAAGTTTATTAAATTTGTTCAATCTAGGGTATGTAATCGCGACGAGGGGGGGTTATAACCAAATGAGCCTTATAGAAATAAGCATACTATCCTTACTTAGCGTAAAACTAAATGCACAACGGTAAATTCATTTTTGAAAGATAAACATGGCTAGAATTCATCATAAATTTAATTTGCATATAAATGTATACCTTTTATCTTCATTAGAGATTGGGTGTGAAACAGAAAAGTGGAGTAGTTCTAGCTAAAAGTTTTAAAGTTGCGGTTAAGTTACAAGCAATGAAAGGGGATTCCTATTAAAATTGTGTTTTTTAGCATGCTTGATAGCCAGTTTGTTGAAAATTAAACCATTTAAATAAAGCTAGGTAAAAAACTGTTGACTTTATTTTGGGTGGTGCATAGAATGCGCCCCGCACTAAGCGATACCCGACGTGTTTATCATGGCGAGTATTGATTAAGTTGGGGCCATAGCTCAGCTGGGAGAGCGCTTCGCTGGCAGTGAAGAGGTCTGCGGTTCGATCCCGCATGGCTCCACCAAAAATTAGTGTTTTGTCCTAGGGTAGCAGTTTTCTGTGTCCCCATCGTCTAGAGGCCTAGGACACCGCCCTTTCACGGCGGTAACAGGGGTTCGAATCCCCTTGGGGACGCCATTTAACTTTTATTAGTTAAAGGCGGTTTTACCGAGAAAATAGCGTCACAATTAAAGCTCGAGTCTTTACTTGTATTAAACGCAATTACCTTAAAGCTCATGATGTGAGTTAAACTTATCAACTGTCCTAGTGACACATTTATGTGTCCCCATCGTCTAGAGGCCTAGGACACCGCCCTTTCACGGCGGTAACAGGGGTTCGAATCCCCTTGGGGACGCCACTTACTTATTTTTAATAGGGAAGTGAAGTGTTATTAAGAAAGCTCGCCTGAAACGAGTCTAAAAATTCAGTTGTCCTAGTGACACATTTATGTGTCCCCATCGTCTAGAGGCCTAGGACACCGCCCTTTCACGGCGGTAACAGGGGTTCGAATCCCCTTGGGGACGCCACTTACTATTTTTATAGTGGGTGTAGTGTTATTAAGAAAGCTCGTCTGAAACGAGTCTAAAAATTCAGTTGTCCTAGTGACACTTTTATGTGTCCCCATCGTCTAGAGGCCTAGGACACCGCCCTTTCACGGCGGTAACAGGGGTTCGAATCCCCTTGGGGACGCCACTTACTGTTTTTATAGTTGGTGTAGTGTTATTAAGAAAGCTCGCCTGAAACGAGTCTAAAAATTCAGTTGTCCTAGTGACACATTTATGTGTCCCCATCGTCTAGAGGCCTAGGACACCGCCCTTTCACGGCGGTAACAGGGGTTCGAATCCCCTTGGGGACGCCACTTACTATTTT
>NZ_JACJEM010000016.1:51420-81205 GCF_014164085.1 Pseudoalteromonas sp. SG45-5
CCTGAAACGAGTCTAAAAATTCAGTTGTCCTAGTGACACATTTATGTGTCCCCATCGTCTAGAGGCCTAGGACACCGCCCTTTCACGGCGGTAACAGGGGTTCGAATCCCCTTGGGGACGCCACTCACTTTATTAAACAAATGAAAAGTGAGTAAAGTGTTATTAAAAGTTGTATCAATTAGCTATATCCTATCCATATAATACGTTTAAAAAACCACTCTTTTACTTAAAAATAAATTCAATGCTTATTTAAGCACCTAAAAAATAAACATCCGATAAATAATACTAATTTCGATTTGACCTATCTATCAAATCCCTTATTGATATATTAATTTAAATTTATTTTGTGTACTTGAGCTATCATGTTTTATTCCAGTCACACTTAGTTACAAACTACGGTAATTGTTCGTTTTCATTCTCTTGTACCCAGCTTAATTAAATCATAAACTCATTGAGTTAATTAAAAATGGACTAAAGAATGAAACTCACAAAAATTGCACTTGCTGTATTACTTGCATCAGGCTTAACTGCTTGTAACAGCTCAACTCAAGTGGTTGATAAAAATACAGTTATAGAAACATCAATTCCTGGCGTTATACTTGTTGAATCAGTGAAATCAAACGCGGGTGAAATCAATATACCTTATAAAAAATACAAACTAGATAATGGCTTAACGGTTATCGTTCACGAAGACCATTCAGATCCCTTAGTACATGTAGATGTAACATACCATGTAGGTTCTGCTCGCGAAGAGTTGGGTAAGTCAGGCTTTGCTCACTTTTTTGAGCATATGATGTTTCAAGGTTCTGAAAACGTAGCTGATGAAGAGCATTTTAAAATGATTACTGAGGCCGGTGGTACGCTAAATGGTACTACTAACTCAGATCGCACTAACTACTTTGAAACAGTACCCGTAAACCAGCTTGAAAAGATGCTATGGCTAGAAGCTGACCGTATGGGCTTTTTGCTTGATGCTGTAACGCAAGAGAAGTTTGAAGTACAACGGGAAACAGTTAAAAATGAACGTGGCCAACGTGTAGATAATCGCCCGTATGGTCGTTTAAATGAACGCGTGTCACAAGCTCTTTACCCAGACGGCCACCCATATTCTTGGCCGGTAATTGGTTTTATGGACGATTTAAATCGCGTCAATGTTAATGATCTCAAAGCATTCTTTTTACGTTGGTATGGTCCAAATAACGCAACTATTACTATTGGTGGTAATATCAGTGCGGAAGAAGTAGTGCCGTTAGTTAGCAAATATTTTGCACCGATCCCGCGTGGTCCTGAAGTTGAGAATGCAGAAAAACAAGCGGTAACCCTCGATGCTGATCGTTATATTTCAATGGAAGATAAGGTTCACTTACCACTGTTGAGTATTAATTATCCAACTGCCTATGCACGTCACGAAGATGAAGCACCACTTGATATACTAGCCGAGATCATTGGTGGTGGTAATAATTCAATCTTATATAAAAACTTAGTAAAAACCCAACTTGCTGTACAGGCGGGCGTTAACCATCCATGTCGTGAGCTTGCATGTTCATTAAGTATCTATGCTTTACCAAATCCAGCATCGGGAAAAACACTGGCTGATATAGAAAAAATTGTTCGTGATTCATTTACTGAGTTTGAACAACGCGGTGTAACGCAAGATGACTTAGATAAAGTGAAAGCAAAAATAGAATCTGGCGCAATTTTTGGATTGCAAAGCGTCTCAGGTAAAGTCTCTCAGCTTGCAGCATTTGAAACCTTCACGGGTAACCCTAATTACATTAGAGATGACATCGCTCGCTATAATAGCGTTACAAAAGCGGATGTAATGCGAGTATTTAATGACTATGTTAAAGACAAATTTGCAGTGATCATGAGTGTAGTGCCTGAAGGGCAACCTCAGTTAATTGCAGCTAAAGATAATTTCACTCCAATTTCTCATGATTTCGGTGGTCCATCATCAACAAGTGCAGACGACTTAGTTGCACGTAAGGCAGTTGATACATTTGATAGAAGTAAACAACCAACAGCAGGTAAAAATCCAGCTGTGGATGTGCCTACATTATGGCAAACAACGACCAATAATGGGATTGCGGTTTTAGGGACTCAAAGCACTGAAACGCCAACGACTTCTTTACTTATTAAAGTGCCTGGTGGCCAATATAACGAGCAAGCTAAAAAAGTGGGTCTTGCTTCTGTGACCGCCGCATTGTTAAGTGAATCAACACAAAATTATACAACAGAGGAAATGAGTAACGCGCTTGAAAAACTTGGAAGCAGCATTCGTATCTCTGCAAATAGCACGCACACAAATATATTTGTTTCAAGCTTAACAAAAAACCTTGATGCGACTTTAGCTTTGGTTGAAGAGAAGTTATTTAATCCAGCTTTTAGTGAAGATGATTTCAATCGTAACAAACAACAAAGCATCCAGAACATTCAACATGCAATGAAAGATGCAGGTTATTTAGCAACTAACGCGTACAGTAAATTGCTTTATGGCAATAGCATTGCAGCATTGCCAAATGGTGGCACGTTAGAAAGTTTAGCCGCTATTAACCTTGATGATGTAAAAGGGTTTTATCAATCAAACTTTAAACCTCAGGGCAGTGAAGTAATCGTAGTATCTGATTTAGATCAATCTGCATTACAAGGCAAAATCAAAAATACGCTAAATAATTGGCAAGGTAAAGCGCCTGTATCTACAGCTAAGTTTGAAGAGCCAAAAATTGCAGGAAATGTAATCTACTTAGTAGATAAACCAGATGCACCTCAGTCTGAAATTCGCATTGGTAAGCGCGGTATGATTGAAGACATTACTGGTGAGTTCTTTAAATCTAACTTAATGAACTTTGCAATTGGTGGCAATTTTAATAGTCGTATAAATTTAAATTTACGTGAAGATAAAGGGTACACCTACGGTGCACGCACGCGTTTTTGGGGCGATGCAACATCAGGTGGTTTTACAGCATCTGCCGCAGTTCGTGCAGACTCTACAGCAGCCTCTATTGTTGAATTTACGAATGAGCTAAATAATTATGCGCAAAATGGTATCACAGATGATGAGTTGAGCTTTATGCGTCAAGCGATCAATCAAAAGGATGCGCTTAAATATGAAACACCTAATGCAAAGCTAGGTTTCCTTGCTCAGATATTGGAACATGATTTACAGCCAAGCTTTGTTAAAGACCGTAATGAGATCGTAAGCACAATAAGCAAAGACGAAATTAACGCGTTGGCTGCAAAGCATTTAAATACCAAAGAGATGGTTTACTTGGTAGTAGGCGATGCTAAAACGCTCCGCCCAGAGCTTGAAAAATTAGGCATGAAGGTTGTTGATTACAACCTTTAATGTTTAATTAAGTAATTGCTATTGTTATAAAGCAGCTTTTTAGCTGCTTTTTTTGTCTAATCATTAGTTATTGGTTTTTCGCACCGGCAACGATATTAAATCAGAGAGTTATTTCATTTATTCAGTACTTATAAATATTCCGTTTGGTAGTGTAAGTTTAAGCATCCAACGTATTAGGAGGGTTTATGGCAAGCGGATGGGCAAGAGATGGTGCAATTCAAGATCAAATAGATGCAAGTGTGAATGACGCCGTGCAATATGCAAGAAGCAATTTGATATCAGGCGCGAGTGCCGAGTTATGCGAAGAGTGTGATGAGGCAATTCCGCAAGCGCGAAGACTCGCACTTCCAGGTGTACGATATTGCGTTCAATGCCAAGCTACTATTGAGCGTAAAAGAGCTGGCGCGAGCACGGTTAATCGACGTGGTAGTAAAGACAGTCAATTACGCTAAAAGGTGCCCTGAGCACCTTTTTATTTAATACCAATCTGCATAACCATTTGAACAATATATAAAATCAAATCTCTCCATAGCTAAGCAAATTGTTATTACTTGAATTAGTTGTTAAGTAATTTAAAAGTTGCTCATGTTATCTTTTTTCTGAATAAGCTCAATTGCATAGCCATCAGGGTCTTTTACAAAAGCAATTTCAGTAGTACCGCCTTTTACAGGCCCCGGTTCACGGCTTACATTACCTCCAGCAGCTTTTATATCTGCACAGGCTTTATAAATATCGTCAAACTCAATTGCAATATGACCATAAGCATTACCTAAGTCGTAGCTGTTTGTATCCCAGTTGTAAGTTAGCTCCAACACCGTATTATCTTTTTCATTCCCATAGCCTACAAACGCGAGGGTGTAACGATACTCTTCATTATCTGCGCGACGTAATTCTTTCATGCCCAATATTTGAGTATAAAACGCAATTGATTTGTCCAAATCAGCAACTCGTAACATGGTATGTAATAAACGCATTTGTGCACCTTAGCTTGTGGTTAAATTTGCATAGGCTTTCAATAATACAGGTGCAGTACGCCAATTTGTAGGCTTGTGAAAAAATTCTTTCAGATTTGTTAAACAGGTAAGAAAGGTATGGCTATTTATAACACAATAATCAACAGAGCTGAGCTCATAGAAAAATAGTGAGTTAGTTTTGATGTAGCCGCGCGGCGGCGCTTATAAACGATCGCGCGCAATCGGAGTCGTTATATAAGCTAGCATCTATTTATTTTAAGCTTTTTCTTGCTGCATCAGTTGAAAGCCTATATTGATCCTAAAGTACAATAATTTTAAGTCGCTACTTAGCACCAATATTGAAAGGGCGAACAGATATAGTAAATCACCATTAGAGTATTTTTAAGATTGAATAATAAGTGCAAATACTAGATACTGTTTTTATATACAGTTGTGGCGATATTATGAAACAAGAATTACCAGCAAAGTACTATTTAGCGCATTTTAGAGATCTTATTGAGTTTGTATCCAGCAAGTGCATACACTTGCTTGAGCCCAAACATGAAGTGTTTATTGCTAAAATTAACCAGCTTGATGAGCAAAGCCAGTGTATGTTGGCGCGTGTATATTCACGAAAGCCTTATCTAGTACAGGCGCAGTCGCTCAATTATGAAGAAATAGCGTCACCGCATCAGGCTATCTATACGCTAAAAACGGCCGGTATTTTATTTGAGCCAAACGAGCTGCACTATGCACAGCTTTTAACACATTTAACGAAACCTTCCTTGGTTGAGTTACTAAGTAGTTACCCAGAACAAATAAGCTTTAAAAAGAGCGCTGCTAAAGGCGCGCTAGTGGATATTGCATGTGCATTTTTTAAAGATTGCCCACAAGAGCTTGCCCCGCTTTATAGCCAGTATGTTATTAACAGCCGCAGTGATTTTTACGAGTATTTTGAGTTTTTATTTGCAGGTAAGCTCAGTATTGGTGATGTGAATCATCAAAACCGGTTTGTAATGCGAGATTTAGGCTTAACTGCGACACGTGAAGGGCAAAGTGAAAGTTTATCGCGCTTTGAAACCCTTGATGAAGCGCACTCTAACTATTTATTAAATCGCTGCCGATTAACATTTAAAAATATAACAGATGAAAACGATTATGTTGCTTTAGCGTCGCAGGTTTTATTGCAAGTCGCGCATGGTGCAATTGCGGTTGCGTTAAAAAATAAATTATTAGTTAGGCTTTATCGACAATTAAAAGGGGTTGATAGCGAACTTGCCTTTAGCTTACTTGAAGCCTGCATGGATGATAGTGAAGCACAAGAAATTCAAATAAGAGAGCAATACCGACTTAGCAATAAAGAGTGGGTAAAAGCGCGATTAGACGCCATTATCGAAAATCCACTTACTGATGACTTACTGTATTTTGCTGACGATTTTTTAATGCGTAAGTTTAATAAACAAACACGTTCGCGTTTGAGTGCCATGCTTGCCGACACACAGTGCGTACTCGAAATAGATGAACTGTACCGAGGTGAAGTAGAGCAGGGCGTAAACGATTATTATACTCGCCAAGGTATGCAAGTATTTAATACCGAAAACACGCTTTGGCAAAGTTTATTTGGATTAGTATTTTGGCAAGAGCTATTTATAGAGTCGCCTTATCCGCCATGTAACGAATTTGACATTTATCCGCAGGTATTAAGGTTTGATAACTTTTATAAAGCGCAGAAAACACAAATAAATGATCGTTTAGCACAGTGCCAAACACCTCAAGCATTGCTTAATTTAGTATGTAAAAATGCAGCGCAATATTTTGAGCAACCCAATGGCTTATTTAGGTGGCATAATGAGTTACTACAACCGCTAGAAGCACTTATTTTAAATAGCCCTATTAAGGCGTTAATTACTCATTTAACGAATATGAGTAAGCATTATTCACAGCTAAAAGACGGCTACCCCGACTTAATGGTAATTAATAATGGCCAAGTACATTTTGAGGAGGTAAAAGCCCCAGGCGATAAACTAAGGCGCAACCAACTAACCACCATCGATAACTTAAAAAATGTGGGCTTTGAAGTACATATTGCTGCGGTTAAATGGTTTGTAGACCCCAACCGTGTTTACAGTGTGATCGATATAGAAACCACTGGCGGTTTGAAAGGCGGTAACCGCATTACCGAAATAGGCCTTGTAAAAGTACAGCACGGAAAAGTAATTGATAGCTGGACTACCTTAATTAATCCACAGCGACATATACCAAGCTTCATAACATCTTTAACTGGTATTAGTGACAGTATGGTTTATAACGCTCCTGTATTTGCCGAAATAGCACAGCCGCTGTTAGATAAGCTCACAGGCACTATTTTTGTTGCCCATAACGTTAATTTTGACTATGGTTTTATTAAAAAAGAATGCGAGATGGCAGGGCACTTTTTTAAAATGCCAAAAATGTGTACTGTGGTTGAGTCGCGCAAAGCGTTTAAAGGACTGAAGTCGTATTCACTGGGTAATCTCTCATCACACTTTAATTTAAATTTAACCAGCCATCACCGAGCATTGGCCGATGCAACTGCTACTGCTGAGTTGTTATTACTTATTCAGCAATCCCAAACCAACGAATAAACAGCAAACCTTAACGTAAAAAGTAGTACGAACTTTTAAGTACTTAGCGGTTTAGCTAAGTGCTTTTTTCGTGGTAAGAAACCAGTAACCAGCATAGTGCCTATAATTACAAACAGTGCGCCTAGTAATGTATTGGCCCCTATTTTCTCGTCTAAAATTAGATGCCCCCAAAATATACCAAATAACGGAATTAAAAATGTAACCGTGAGGGCAGAAGTTGGGCCAATATCGTCGATTAATTTAAAAAATAATATATAAGCAAGTGCGGTACATATAACCCCTAATGCGAGTACTCCTAGCATAACGTGGGTGCTTGGTATTTCTCGTATTGGCATAAATAAGATAAGCGGCAGTACCATAAAGCTTGAAGCCCACATTGAGCCATGGGCGTTATCGAAGGGGGCCAGTTTAGGCGCATTTTTAGTGTAATGCGATGCAATGGCATAGCAAAGTGATGCGCTCAATGCTGCTACTATAGCTATGATGGATTGGCTATTTAATACAAAATGATTTTGCCCAACAAGTATTGCAACGCCTATTAAGCCAAGTAGTAAACCAAGCACCATACTTTTATTGGGCTTTGTTTTTGTCCATAAAATTCCTACTACAACACCCCATATTGGTGTTGTAGAGTTTAAAATTGAGAGTGTGGATGCGCTAATTGTTTGGGCTGCGTAAGCAAAAAATAAAAACGGCAGGGCAGAATTAAACGCGCCTATAATAAAAAAGTGTTTTTTATGTTGGATAAACGCTAAGCGGCGTTTTAAATACAAAGCAACAATAAATAACGTAATTGCAGCAAAGCCAACTCTAAACTCAATTAATACCGCAGGTCCTAAACTGGTGGCTGCCATTCGCATAAATAAAAAAGATGCGCCCCAAATAGCGGCCAGAAAAAACAATCGCAGTAAGCTTGCTAAGGTCATGATAGTACTTTAATTATGTTAGTTGGCTTTTAGAGTAGCAGGGTTTATAAATAGTGTAAGCCATATTAGGAACTGGCATATTAAAAAATAAGCTAAAAAATTTAGAGTGTTAGTTAGTCGCGCTTTAATCAAAGTTGATAGGATTAAACTTGAAGGTGTTGCACTACTCTTAGTTTATGTAATCGAATAAGAATTAATTCGAAGCCAGTTTTTTTTCAAAATCATCTTTAACTATTTCGAGTGCTTTAAGAATGTCTTCTGGAGCAATATCGTGTTGCTCCAGTATCATGATTAAATCGACTGCAAGTTTAATATGTTCAGGCGCTTGATTTAGTGAATTGCTCATTTAAGTCTTTCTTTTTTGAGATTTGGTTAATAGCGACATTAATTGCCGTTTGAACGCGTTCTTCCATATGTAAACGCTCAGTTTGTGGTAAGTAAAATGCCATATCTACATCATAACGAATGTATCGAGGAGGAAGTTGATTTAATATAGTACAGCAAAAATCTGCCATTACATCTTCGTTATATTGCTCGCTAAGTTTAAGTTTTATTATTTCTTCAAGAACAATTTTTTCGTAGTAATTGTGTATGTCGTCATGTAATCGCATATTCCTATCACTCTTTTTTATTCCATGCTGTTGATATTGAGTTTATACCAAGGTTAGTCATAAATCGATAGCAGCTTTGAATTGTTATTCGGTATACGGAAGGTTGTTAATTTTATCTGATTTTTAAAGTGAATAGCTGATATAGCTATGCTTTGATCAGAACAAAATTGGCAGTTAAACACCATAATAAAAGTGTTTTAACGAAGCTGTTGCTTTTCTACTTGTTGTATTTTATCTTCGGTTGCAGAAATTGCTTTTCTGCAGCGCCCTAAGCGAGCATGTGTACTTAATATTTCAAGGTTAAGCTTTTGTGCTTTAGCAGGCGACGCTTTATCCATTTGCATTTTTCGCTCTTCAATCATAAGCACTAAACGACGTTCAAACTCATGGTTTTGTTTTAATTCGTCGTAAAGTTCGTGCGACGACTGCATGATTTTTTGTACAGCTTGTTTGTAAACCGCTTGTTTTGGGCGTGGTTTATAGTGGCTTTTGTTTTCTTTAACCCAAATAGGTGTTGATTTAATGACGTTAAAAACTGCTTGCACTTGAGTTGCTATACGCTCAAGTGCATAGGTATAAGCGTGGCGATGCTCGCTTGGCGGTAACCTTGACACTTCGTCTTCTATTTCAATTACATAGTCTGCTAAGTTCATACTTTTTGTACTAAAAACGGCGCGATCAAATAAGCTAGGTTGCGCTTGCATGTAACGGTTTTTAGAAAAAAGTTTAGCTTTATCAAATTGCTCGGCTTGCTGTTTTAGCGTTGCAATTTGATGACGTAGTTTATCTAAAGCCATTGAATGCATATTAAAAATAAGCCTCGTAAATTAGTTTTAGCGCTAAAAGTATAACCATGGTATTAAAAACTGGACGAATAAATTTACTACCAAAACGTATCGCTGAATGCGCGCCAAACCATGCACCTAGCATGATAAAAAAGCCCATTGTTATGCCAAGTAAAAAGTTTACATGGCCCAAAGCAACAAAGGTGATCAATGATATAAAGTTAGAAACAAAGTTCATTGAACGCGCTAAACCACAATTGAGTAGCAGGTTCATTTTGTAAAGCATGCCATTCGAGGCAGTCCAAAAAGTACCCGTGCCAGGCCCTGCTAATCCATCAAAAAAGCCTAATGCTAAACCCTGTAGCCATTGTTTTATTTTCATTGCTTTGTTTAGTTTAGGGAGTTCATCCCCTTCGGTGGTACTTAAATTACCAAATAAGCTATAGGCGGCAACCAAAATAATAATAATCGGGAGTAGTTTATTTAAAAAATCAATACTTAAATGATCAACAATAACAGTTCCTAGCAGTGCGCCTATTGCGGTAGCAATAATGGAGGCGGCCCAAAACTTTGGACTAAATAAGTTTTTTTTGTAATAGGTATAGCTTGCCGTTAAAGAACCAAAGCTGGCAGCGAGTTTATTGGTACCGAGTGTTAAATGTGGAGGTAGGCCAGCGGTTAATAAAGCGGGCACAGTTAACATGCCACCGCCGCCGGCGATAGCGTCTATAAAACCTGCGGCAAGTGCAACAGCACATAAAACAGCCCAGGTTGTTGGATCGAGTGCAAGTTCAAACATTAATAATCTATTTGTCTTTTAAAAGGTGGTAGGGTGTCGAGCATGGCTTTGCCGTATCGCTTGGTAACTAAGCGCCTATCGAGAATAGTAATACAGCCTTCATCACTCTCTTTTCGCAGCAGTCTACCACAGCTTTGTACCAATTTCTTTGCGGCGTCGGGCACGGTAATCGTTAAAAATGGATTTCCGCCTTTACTTTGTACAAATTCTGCTTGTGCTTCTTCTATTGGAGAAGTCGGTACTGCAAACGGTATTTTGGTAATTATTAGGTTCTCTAAATATTTCCCAGGTAAATCAAGCCCTTCTGAAAGACTCTGTGTCCCGAATAAAATACTGCCTTTGCCTTCGTCTATATTTTTAGTGTGTGCTTTTAGTAAAGCTTCTCGCGACATCTCACCTTGAACTAATAAGTTAAAACCTTTTGTTCTAAGAAACTTTGTTACGTGGTCCATTTGCCAGTAGGAAGCAAACAATACAAGGTTTGCTTTTTTATCGTTTAGATATTCTGGTAATGTTTGAGCTAAATGGTCGCTAAAGTCTTTATCAGTTGGTTCTACTTTCGATACTGGGATACGTAAAGTGGCTTGTTTTGGGTAATCAAAAGGAGAAGGTGCTTTAATAAATTTAACGCCTTCTTCCTTAGCAAGTCCGGTTTCGTAAGCAAAGTGATCGAACGAGCCGAGTGCACTTAATGTAGCAGAGCACAAAACAGCGCCCGCGCATTCTCGCCATAACTTATCTTTTAAATAATAACCGACTTCAATAGGGCAGTCGCTTAATAGATGGTCGTGGTGATTTTTGTATTCAAGGCGTTTTATCCACCTCGCATGAGGCGTACCTTCACCTTTTTTAGCGTAACTAAACCAAAGTTTGTTTAGTTGCTCTAACCGGTTAATATATTGCCCGCTTTCACCTAATATTGGATCGGCAACGTACGGTTTTATATCGCCGTCGCTTACATCTTGCGTAAGGGTGTCGTGCATTTTGTTTAAGCAGCGCAGGGCATCTTGTGTAGCTTCACTTATGTCTTTTGCTTTACTGTGCAGCGACTCTGGAATTTCACCGTGCTCAAAGCGGTAAGTATCATCTTTTGAGTATTCAAAGTCCGCATTATCAAGAATATCACGCACTACTTTTAAATCTTTATTAGCGTCGTTAATACTGTCGCAAAGTTTAAAATTTTGCCCTATTGCTTTTTGACCCACTAAAATTTTAGCCATTTTTCCACTAAACTTAGTAAGCTTATCAAGCCATTCTATGGTGCCTTTTATTGTGGCAGCAGCAGATGAAAAATCGCGAGTTATATGTGCTAAATGATGCGCTTCATCAATAACGTAAATGGTGTTGTCGGGCTCTGGTAAAATTTTACCGCCACCCAAATCTAAATCAGCAAGTAGTAATGAGTGATTAATTACCAATACGTCCATTTGCATTAATTGATTACGAGCAAGCTGAAACGGACACGTTTGATGGGCCTTCATTTGGCGCTGACACGAATGTTTATCGCACGCGATTAAGTTCCATATTCTGTCGGGTACTGTGTCGGCCCAGCTGTCTCTATCGCCTTGCCATTTTTTATTTACATACGCGTTGTATAGCTCATTTAAGCATTTGGTTTCCATTGCGCTTAAGGGGGAAGTAAGCGTTGGCATAAAGTCCATTTGTGTTTGGCTATCGCCATTTACAGCGTTGTGTAGTTTGTGGGCGCAAATATAACGATGACGACCTTTTACTAAATCAAATTTAAAGTCGAGCCCTGAATGCTTTTTAAAAAACGGGAGCTCTTTTGCTATTAATTGCTCTTGAAGTGCAACGGTTGCGGTAGAAATAACCAGTTTCTTTTTTTGTGCCAAGGCCAGTGGCAATGCCCCTAAACAATAGGCAAGAGACTTACCTGTACCGGTGCCTGCTTCAATAACGCATATACGTTGTTTTTTGTGATAGTCGCCTGCAAGGGTTTTTGCTATTTCGGCAACAAGGTAGTTTTGGCTACTTCGCGGGCGGTAATCAGTTAGGTTATTAGCCACATGCTGGTGTACTTGCCTAATTGTTTTTTTTAGTGAGTCAGAAAGCATGGGATGATTTACCTAAAGTATGTATATAATTACAGTGTATATATTAAGTGGGATCGTACATTGACACAAGCAATCTATCAGGGCTTTATTTTATCAAGGCAACAATACTCGTCAAAAAGTAGACGAGGGATCACCTTGTGTTATTGGCTCGTATCAGAGCAAGGTCCTATTAAAGTGCTCGTTGAGGATCAACAAGCTGTGTTTTTTATCCCTCAAGAAAAACATGACTTTGCCAAAGCTGCATTAAATAAGGCAAACCTAAGCGCCAATTTTAAAGTAGTAGACATGCGACATTTTAGCGGAGCTGCATGTATAGGATGTTATTTTAATGATGCAAGTACCCTTTATAAAGCACGTACACTTCTTGAGCCGCACTTAAGTATATACGAAGCAGATATACGTCACAGCGATCGTTTTTTAATGGAACGTTTTATTAAAGGCGGCGTATGGGTTACAGGGGATGTGTCTCAAAAAGATGGTTTTATTTTAATTAATAATGCCAAATTAAAGGCGAGCCCTGAATATACACCCACGCTGACATCGCTCTCATTAGATATTGAGTGCAATGGTGAAGGCGTATTGTTTTCGGTTGGACTAGTAGGAAATGGCCTTGATACCGTTTTAATGATTGGTGAGCCTCAACAGCATAATCAGCCATTTAATATAGATTGGTGCTTTGACGAGATTAATCTACTACAAAAGCTACAGCAGTATATCAATAATAATGATCCTGACATTATTGTTGGTTGGAATGTCATTGAATTTGATTTTAGCGTTCTTAACACGAGAGCGGAGGCGCTGGGAATAACGCTTAATTTTGGCAGAGAGCAGCAACCTTTAAATATAACAACAGGGCACTATACGCGTCTGTCGTTACCGGGGCGAAGTGTTATAGATGGCATTGATACCTTAAAAAATGCCACTTATCACTTTGACAATTACTCACTTGCGAACATTTCTCGTAAGGTACTTGGCGAGTCTAAGTTAATTCAGGCGAATAATCGTTTAAGCGAAATTATTCGCCAATTTAACGAAGATAAATTGAGTTTAGCCGCCTATAACCGACAAGACTGCATTCTCGTTAATAGGATTTTTACTCAGTTACAACTTTTTGAATTTGCAATAGTGAGGACTCAACTAACAGGTCTTGAGCTTGAGCGAATGGGGGGCTCTGTTGCAGCATTTACTAACTTATATTTGCCATTACTACATCGCAGCGGGTATGTTGCGCCAAATTTAGGCGATCACGGTTTGTCGTTTGAAAGCCCCGGTGGGTATGTAATGGAATCGATACCTGGGCTTTACAAAAATATACTCGTTCTGGATTTTAAAAGTTTATATCCTTCTATTATGCGCACATTTTGTATTGACCCCCTTGGGCTTATTAAGGGGTTAAACTCACCTAAGGATGCCGTTGAAGGTTTCAACAACGCACTTTTTTCCAAAAGTGTACACCACTTGCCAAAGTTAATTAAGCACTTAACACATACCCGTCAGAAGGCAAAAGACACTGAACAGCCAATGCTTTCACAAGCGATCAAAATTATAATGAACAGCTTATATGGCGTACTTGGCTCTAAAGGCTGCCGATTTTACGATCCCCGACTTTCAAGTTCGATAACATTACGCGGGCATGAAATTATGCAAACAACCCGTAAGTGGATAGAAAAGTTAGGTTATGAAGTGATTTATGGCGATACCGATTCTATTTTTGTAAAGGTTGATGATCAGCTAACGGCTTTGAGTTGCAATCAAATAGGTAAAGATTTAACACTCTACATTAATAATACGTGGAGTCATGATATTAAAGAACGTTTTGGGCTTACTAGCTATTTGGAAATTGAGTTTGAAACCCATTACAGCCCATTTTTTATGCCCACAATTAGAGGTAAAAAAACAGGTTCAAAAAAACGCTATGTAGGCCAAATCATTAAAAACAGTATGCCTGAACTTATCTTCAAAGGTATGGAAACGGTACGCAGTGATTGGACCGAACTTGCTCAAGAGTTTCAAACCGAGCTATTTAAAACTCTTTTTAGCGACAGCTTTAACATAGAGCAACTGCATGTAATTATAGATAGTTATACAAAAAAACTACATACAGGGGCGTTTGATAATAAATTGATATACCGAAAACGCTTAGGACAAAACTTAAGTGATTACATCAAAAATATTCCTCCACATGTTCAAGCAATAAAAAAACATAAAGTTAACAACCCTGATTTCGAAGTAAGACGAGGGCAAATAATTGAATACGTTTACACACTAACAGGTGCAGAAATCTATAATACATTTAACAAGTTCAACTATGAGATCTATGTTCGCAAACAACTAGAGCCAATTGCAGAAATGATCACGAGTTCAATCGATGATTCACATGTGCAAAAAACATTATTCGATTGATAGTAAAGCTAATTTTTGTACTTTATATAGTTAGAAATAATAACTGTGTAATTTAATTGCTTTAAAGATGCCTTTTTAAGCCTATCTAAATATCCATGTTTCTATATTTAAATTGAACTTTTGTTACAAACTTTCACAAAAAAATAAGTGTTTGTTGTTAAAGGGTTTTATTTTTTAATGATTACAGTTATTAAATTGATGATTGTGATTTTTATATTAAATCAGTTACTTATAAATTAATATGAACAGGCAATAAAAAAGTCTTTTGTTATTTTTACTATACGAAAGTTAATAATGTGTTGACCTCATTGTTTCACTAGTACTATCATTCGTCACTCAACAAAGCCATATTATAACTTTATAAAGGCTTTCTTAGTCTTACTAAACTGGGTTTTGTTGCGCATTAATATAAAAAATTAAGCATATATAATAAATAAGTATTCTAGGGAGAATCTAATGTTAAACAATAAAATTTCAAAGGCTGTTCGCTTAGCGATCGCTTTTGGTACAGCATCAACAGCTGTTTTTTCTGCAAACTCAATAGCTGCAGATGAAGGCGCTGAAAAAGTAGAGCGTATTCAGGTCACAGGTTCGCGCATTAGTAAAGCGAGCCTTTCTCAGCCAGCACCAATTGTTACTATTTCAGCAGAAGACATCGCAAAAGCTGGTACTCCAGATTTGGGTAGTATCTTAGCGGAATTACCTGCAATTGGCTCTACAGATACGTTAGTCGGAAATAATGATAGTAACGAAGCTGCTGGTGTAAGCTCAGCGGATTTAAGACGTTTAGGTGCAGCAAGAACATTGGTTCTTGTTAATGGTAAACGCCATGTTGCTGGAGCGCCAGGTTCTTCACAAGTAGATTTAAATGCAATTCCTTCAGCTTTAATAGAGAGAATTGAAATCATAACAGGTGGTGCTTCTGCTATCTATGGTTCAGACGCTGTTTCAGGTGTTGTGAATGTTATTTTAAAAGAGAGTTTTGATGGCCTGCAATTCAATGCATCTGTTGGTAATTCAACTGAAGGTGTAGGGACTGAAAATCATAGTTTAAGCATTGTTGCCGGTACTGAAATTGCTGGCGGTAAAGGTAATATTACATTCTTTGCTGGTAAAGATAGAGTTAGGCAAGTTCTAGGTACTGATCTACGTCAAGCTAATGGTTATGGCACAGTTGATAATCCATTAGATACAGGTGAAAATGACGGTATTCCAGACAGAATAACTGTTCCAAACGTATTGTCAGAGAGGATTAGTGACTACGGTGTTATCAATCCATTTGGTGAAAATGGTAGTATTTACACGTTTAACCAAAACGGTGTGCCTGAATTAATGCCAGCTCGTGAAGCTAGTGGTAGTTTTGCTTTTGGTAATTTCCCTGATGGTTGTCAATTCTGTGCGAATACTCAAAATTATGAGAATTTATTACCTGAACTAGAAAAAATCACAATCGGTTCTACTCTGAATTTTAACATTACAGATGATCACGCGTTTTATAGTGATTTTAAATTTATTCGTTCTGAAATTGAACAGCAATTTCAACCTTCTTTCCGATTTGGCAACATTAATATAAATGTTGAAGATAATCCTTATTTAGATCGTGACCTACGTCAAAAATTATTAAATGAAGGTACTAGCAGCATAGCTATGGCTAAGTTCTTCGGTGAGCTAGGAAATCGAAGTGCTGATAACAAGCGTGAGCTATTCCGAATTGTTACTGGATTTAAAGGGTTGTTTACTTTAAGCGAAACAGATTTTGACTATGATTTTTATTATGTTTATGGTCAAACAGATAACCGTCGTAAAACACTTAATGATCTTATCCCAAGTAACTTAACAGCCGCACTTGATGCTGTAATCGACCCAGCTACTGGTGAGGTTGCGTGTAGAAGTCAGGTTAAGAGTTTGCAGGGTGAAGGCTATACAGATCCAGCGGGTGTTAACCCTGGTGCTTGTACGCCGTACAATGCATTTGGTTTTGGTCAAGCTTCTGATGCGGCAAAAGACTATGTCTCAGCGGACGTTACTCGTACAGATAAAATTACACAAGAATTTATTGGCGGTAGTGTAACTTTTGATACAGGTGAATTTTTTGAATTGCAAGGTGGTGCAGTTGGTTTTGCAGCAGGTTTTGAATACAGAGAAGAAACTTCTGAAAGTATAACAGATGAGTTTACTAAAGCAGGCTTTTTAACCAATGCAGCTACTCCAGATGCCTATGGTGAGTTTGATGTTACAGAAGGGTTTATTGAGGTTAACTTACCTTTCTTAACTGACGTTGCTTTTGCAAAAGAACTTAGCCTTGATGCTGCTTATAGAACAGCTGATTATTCTCATGCAGGTACAGCGGATGCTTGGAAAGTGGGTATTTTATACCGTCCAATTGATGATGTTCGTTTACGTGGTACATATGGTCAAGCAGTGAGAGCACCAAATATTACAGAAGCCTTTGATCCACAATCACCGGGTTTTGGCCGTGTTGCAGATCCTTGTGATGCCGACAATGTTGGTGATAATCCAAATCGTGCATCTAACTGTGCTGCGCTAGGTATCCCAGCTGACTTCCAAGCAAATGATAATGTTAGTGTAGACGTTATTAGTGGTGGTAATCCAAACTTAGAGTCAGAAACATCAACTTCACTTACAGCTGGTGTTGTATGGACTCCTAGCTTCTTTGAGAACTTCTCGGTTACAGTTGATTACTATGATATTGAAATCGAAGATGCGATTTCATTCATTGCAACACAAAGCATTGCAGATAACTGTGTTGACGCTGCAGGTGGACCAGATCAGTCGTTCTGTTCTCAGATAGACCGTGATCCAACAACAAACGATGTTGCTTTAGTTCGCTCAGGCTATTTAAACGCAGCAGCTACAACTACGCGTGGTATTGAAGCTGATTTTGATTACAGCATGAATTTGGCTGATTACTCTTTAGAGGGTGACTTAAAACTTAACCTTTTTGTGAATCACCTTATTGAGCTTGAAGATTTCGAATTTCAAAATCGCCCAGATAAAGTTAATGTAGAAAACGGTGAAGTAGGTGATCCAGAGTGGCAAGCAAGATTCTCTGCAGTATATAAATACAATGACTTAGTAGTAAACTGGACTTCACGTTTTATAGACCGTTCTGCTAGATTTGATTTATCACCAGAAGGCGATATTGAAGAAGATCTTCAACCAGGTTATGTAGGATCTATTATATCGCATGATATTTCTGCAAGTTATCACGTGTTTGATAATACACGTGTAGGTTTTGGTATTCGTAATCTTACTGACAAATTACCGCCAGCTTATATTTCAGCGAGCGGTGGAAATGAAGCGATTTACGATGCTATAGGTAGACGTTTCTTCGCTAACCTAAGCGTTGAGTTTTAATTACTTAGGTAATTAAAGTCTCAAAAGATGAACCCTATAAATAATCTTATTTATAGGGTTTTTTTATTAAGCCTCTATTTAAATAAAATTAAAGCTTAAACGTTCTAACCATTCTTTGCTAAAATCTTCTTATTAAAACCTAATTGTTTTCCCATGAGCTATAAACTAAGACCTTACCAGCAAGAAGCGGTAGAGCGCAGCGTTTTGCATTTTAGAAAAACCAATGAGCCTGCTGTTATTGTATTGCCTACTGGTGCCGGTAAGAGTTTAGTTATTGCTGAACTTGCCCGCATTGCTAAACAAAAAATATTAGTACTTGCTCACGTAAAAGAATTAGTTGAGCAAAACGCACAAAAGTACAAAAGCTTTAATTTAGAGGCGAGTATATTTTCAGCAGGCTTGAAAGAAAAGTCGCTTACTCATCAAGTTACCTTTGCTAGTGTGCAATCGTTATCTCGCAATTTAGATAAATTGAATGAGCATTATTCTTTACTTATTATTGATGAGTGCCACAGAGTAAACGGCGATAAAAAAAGCCAATACGGTAAAGTGATTAATGCGTTAAAAATACATAACCCTGAACTGAAAGTACTGGGTTTAACCGCAACGCCTTTTCGATTAGGTATGGGCTGGATTTACCATCATCATTATCATGGCTTTGTTAAAGGGACTAAAGAAAGCCCGTTTAAAAGTTGTATTTTTGAATTGCCGCTCAGGTATATGATCAAACATAATTATTTAACGCCGCCAAACGAAGTTGATGCTGCTATTAGCCATTATGATTTTTCGTCTCTAGATAGCAATGCATTTGGACAATACACGACTGATGATATGAATGCGCTTTTAAAAAACAGTGAGCGCGCAACAAAAGCTATATTACAGCAAGTAATTCAATACAGTGAAGAGCGTGAAGGTGTTATGGTTTTTGCCGCCACGGTAATACATGCTCAGGAAATATTAAGCTACCTACCAGCTCATCAAAGTGCACTTATAACAGGTGATACGCCAAACACTGAGCGCGATAAAATCATTAAGCAATTTAAAGCTAAGCAATTAAAGTATCTAGTTAATATATCGGTACTAACAACCGGCTTTGATGCGCCTCAAGTCGATTTTATTGCTATTTTAAGACCAACGGAATCTGTAAGTTTATATCAGCAAATAGTCGGACGAGGGTTAAGATTGTCAGATTCAAAGAAAAATTGTTTAGTTATTGACTACGCTGGTAACGGTTTTGATTTATTTTATCCTGAAGTAGGTGATAAAAAAGGTGATAGCGATAATGAACCCGTACAGGTACTTTGCCCTGGATGTGGTTTTGCGAATATATTTTGGGGTAAAACTGATTCAGCAGGAAAAGTAATCGAACACTTTGGTAGGCGCTGTAAAGGTTTATTGGAAGACGATGCGGGGCACAAAGCACAGTGTGATTATCGCTTTAGATTTAAAGAGTGCGAGCAGTGCGGCGCTCAAAACGACATTGCAGCACGAAAGTGCCATGATTGCGGTGCAGTAATGGCTGATCCTGATGACAAACTAAGAAATGCGCTTAATTTAAAAGATGCATTGGTATTAAGGTGCAGCGGGCTTAGTATTTCCTTACTAAAAGATGAAATGATTAAAGTTACGTATTTTGATGAAGATGGCGCAAGTTGCGACGAGATATATAATCTTGCGAATAAAGGTGGGCAGTTTATATTTAATAAACAGTTTGGTAAGCGAGTAGGGCATGGACAAATGCCAATAGATTTTAAATCGGCGCAGCAGGTTTTTGATGCACAATTTGATTTAGTGTCACCTGATTTTGTTATTGCTCGTAAAAGTAAAAAATATGGTTGGAAAGTCGCAGATAAGTTATTTGACTATAAAGGGAGTTTTAGAAAAGCGAATCAGTTAAGCCGTTAAGCTTAACTGATGAAGATTTTAGACTAACAGCGTTTAAGCCTCTTCACTGTCCATTAATCCCCAGCCATCGCCATAGCCGTTAGAGCTATTGGCAATGCTTTCAATGTATTGCTCAGCTTGACCTAGTAATGTGTGCTCAGGCACCATTTGAACTTGAGCAATCACTTCCCAAACACCCGTTTCGGTGCACTTTTCAACTTTAGCATTTTGTACTAAGGCATCAGTGACGATTTCCTTTGCAAACTTTTCTGCATCAGTTTGTTGTTCAAATAAAATATAAAAATCAACTTGGTGCATTTTATTTAAATCGATGCCTTCAGCGGCTATTTCGGCTAAAAGTTGGCCGTTATCATCATCAGGAAATTGCATTAAAAAACTCATTAAATTATTTTGTACTTGTTATCGCTATTGTAACCAAAATAAACGCATAAGGCGTACTAATTTTAACATTTGAATTAATGCTGGGCTCATTATTACTATGGTAGTATGCGAGCTGCAATTAACGGCATTTTAAAAATATAAAGCAAAGGATATTTACTTGTTCAATCAGTTTTTACGTTGTATGTGTGTCTTCTTCATTTTTTTTAATACGCAGGCTTTTTCTTCTGAGAAGGTGATTGAAGATTATGAAATAAAAGGGCTTGGTGGCGAGCTAGAAAATAACGTTGCTCTTTATTTAAAACAACTCATTGGTGAAAAACCAACACGTACATTGCGCCGCTATGCTAAAAAACAAGTTGAAAACAGTATAAAAGCGCTAGGTTATTACAGCCCAGTTGTTGAGGTTGATTTTGACAAAAACGACAGCGACTTAATTGTTAAAGTTGAACGAGGCCCTGCAACCCGAATTGAGTCAATTAACGTTGCTTTAAACGGTGATGGTAAAAATGATGAGGCTCTTCAAGCATTAGTAAAAAACATCAATATTAAACAAGGTGATGTTTTAAATCATGGTATTTACGATTCAGCCCATAAAAAAATAGAGTCGATGTTATTAGAATTAGGTTATTTTGATGCAAAATGGCCAGCAAGAAAACTAGAAGTGTCGCTTAAAAAAAGTAGCGCGGCTATTACGTTTTTAATTGATACCGGTGTGCGCTATCAGTTTGGTGCTGTTGATATAGCGAATAAAACACCGGCTGCAAAATATATTCGATCTTTAGCGCCTTTCTCTGTGGGCCAGCCTTATAAATCAACGCTTATTGCCGATTACAATCTTGATTTATCAAGTACCCCTTACTTTGCAAGTGTGCGTGTATACGCTGATATTGCAGCACGTAAAAATAGCCAAGTGCCAATTAAGGTCGATGTTTTACACAAACCAGCAAATAGTTACGAAATTGGTGGTGGGTATAGCACCGATTTAGGCCCCAAAGTACGTTTTAAATGGTCTAAACCATGGATAACAGAAGATGGGCATTACCTCGAAAGCAATCTAAATGTGTCACAAAAGCAGCAAGACATTTCAATGGCCTACACCGTACCTATTGATGATCCTAATGATGACTTATGGCGCTTCTCGGTGGGTTACAAATTAGAAGATGAACTGACAAACGATACCTATAGCAAAATATTAACAGGGCAAGCTCAACGCCAATGGTTGACTGAAAACAAGTGGGTAAGAACCGCATTTTTACGCCGTGATCAAGAAACCTATCGAATAGGGGATGAAGTAGAAAAAACCACTGAAATGTTAATGCCGGGCATTAGTTATGCACGTAAAAAATCGAAAGGGGGAACTACGCCTTATTGGGGAGAGCAGTGGTTGGTATCTGCTGAATTCGCTCTGGATGATATGCTTTCGAGTACTAATTTAATAAGAGTGCAATTGCAGCATGCTTGGTTAAGGACGTATTTAGATCGCCATTTAGTTTTTTTAAAAGCTAATGTGGGAGCCATGCTTGTTGATGATATAAGCAACGTACCATTTTCACTACGCTTTTACGCCGGTGGTGATCAAAGTGTTCGAGGCTTTGCGTACCAGTCTATTTCACCAGAAAACGACGAAGGCGAATTGATTGGGGGTAAGTATTTACTATCAGGCACTGTTGAATATAATTACCAGTTTGCTCAAAATTGGCGAGCTGCTTTGTTTGTAGATGGTGGTACAGCAACAAATGATTTTCCAGACCAATTTGAAGTGGGTGCTGGGTTTGGCTTTCGCTATTTAACACCTGTGGGCCCTGTCAGAATCGACCATGCATGGGGCGTAACTAAAGGCAGTAAAAGTACGCGTTTGAGTATTACTATAGGGCCTGAAATTTAATGTCAGTATTTAAAAAAGTAACCGCAGTCGTCAGTGCCATATTAGTGAGCCTTTTGGTTATATTATTTTGTTTATTATTTACCGCGCCGGGTAATCAGTTTATAGCTTACAGTGCTAATAAAGCAGTTGATGGTTTGAACATAGATATAAAAAATGGGCGTTTTTTATATAACGATACGTTTAACGTACAATTTAAGAACGATGGACTTGATTTTAACGCTCAGCAATTAAAGCTCAATTTATTTTGGTGGCAGTGCGATGGTATTTGTATAGATAACTTCAGCGCTAAATCTATAGATTTAACGTTACTAAACACCACAGAGTCACAAGAGCAAATCCCTGCACAGACACTTGAAAAAATCAGTTTACCTTTTAATATCGCTGTAAAAAACATTACGATAAATAAATTTACTCTAGAGCACCCAAGTGCAAAAGTAAGTGTTAATAACTTTAAACTTTCAGCAAGAGCAGACGATTCAAAGCTAACGGTTAAAAGTCTGAATATCCCCAGTATATTGGTTGCATTAAAAGAGCAAGACCCTAAAGCACAAACTGCGCAAAATACTCAAGCGCCCCTAACGCAGCTACCAGCATTGCCTAATATAGAATTTACGTCACCACTTGACTTAGTCATTGAAGAGTTTGAAATTGCTAAAGTCACGATTGAGCAAGACGAAATTCAGTATGTGATTGAGAGCATAGCGCTGCAATTAAGTGTGGAAGATGCAATTGTTAATTTAGAGTCATTATCAGCAAAGTATGAACAGTGGCAGCTTAATACGCATCTTAACGCAGAGCTTGCAGGGAACTTGCCCGTAAAAGGGAATGTTGTTTTACAAAGTAAAGAGCACCAAGCCAACTTGCAGTTGAGTGGTGATTTATCAAACTTAAACCTAAATTTAGAAACGCAGGGACAATACCCGCTCAATGTAACGGCAACAGCAAATTTAAAGCAAAAAAACTATCCGTTTGAGTTAAATGGCAAAATTAAACAGTGGCTTATTGATGCACAAAGTAATGAGCTTAAAGTGCAAAATGTTAGTCTTAATGCACAAGGTAATGCCGACGACTATCAGCTTACATTGCAGGCGAGTAGCCAACTAGGTGCGTACCCAGCGGTTGACTTAAATACCAAATTAAAAGGCAGTCTCAGCAAAGCAGCCTTACAAGCGCTAAGTATTAAAGCGAACGAAAGCAGTGCCACTATAAACGCTAATATTGATTGGCAAAAAGGCATACAGGCTAACTTTAATGGCACGCTTGCTAACTTAAAAGCGCAGTACTTAACTGATGCCATCACCAGTGATATTTCAGGTCAGTTTAAAGGCTCGTTTAATGCCGCTGACGATAAATGGCAGCTACAAATGAATAATACAACGTTAAGCGGATTACTTAATGACGTACCGTTAGAGTTCGCTTCAAACTTTAAGCTAGACAATACGTTAAAAGCTAATATTGATAGCTTTTATTTAACTAGTGGTATCAATGAGTTAGAGTTAACCGGACACGTTGGCGACACTTGGCAGGTTGATGGCAAAGTAATGCTAAAAAGTGATGAAGAGGCTAATTTGCCATTTATTGCTAATGGCAATGCTGATTTAAAAGTGAGAGGGGATAGGCTTACTCCATCCGTTGACTTGGCGTTAATGCTAGAGAGCTTTATTTTTAATGAAATTAATATAAATAAACTGTCACTAAAAGGGCATTTAGATACCGCTGCCGATTGGCAAACCGATGTTGCGGTAAGTATTGGCTCGGCACTTGTGGTCGAACAGCAAATTAACAGCGTAAAAATTGATATTAGTGGCGACAAAACAGATCACCAAGTTACCGCATCAGTAGATGCAGAAAAAGGCGCTGTAGAGTTTGAAGTTAACGGAAAAATGAATAGCAGCGTATGGAATGGTGAAATAAGCAATATAACGTTGAGTGATAATAAACTAAGTTTTAGCAACACAAAAAAAATTGCCTTAATGGTAAACACACAAAATAATGATTTTGATGTAAGTGCGCATTGTTGGCAATCGGCGAAAAGTAAATTGTGCATAGATACTTTATTGCAAACGAATACACTTGGGCAGCTTAGTGCAAAGCTAAGTAACTTATCACTTGAAGAACTCAAGCACTTATTGCCCAATAATATTCGCACACAAGGCGACGTAAAGGGTGACTTTGCTGCAAATTGGCAGTCAGGTGCGCTTAAAATATTACGCGCTAACTTAAATGCCAGTGAATTAACAGCAATTCTCACCTCAGAAGAAGACCGCTTTAAATTGCCAATAGAGACATTACACATCAGTGCGTTTTCAGATTCGCAAATAGGCAAGTTTGAGGCTAATTTAGAATCCAGTGTACTGGGTAAAATTACCACGCAAATAAATATCGATGATATACAAAATAAACAAAGCCTAAAGGGGAATGTGAATATAGATAAGGTTTTATTATCAGACATACAACCTTTTTTAGAAACACTTGAACAGCTAAAGGGGGCTATCAGCGGGCAAGTGGCCTTAACTGGTACGTTAAACGATCCTCTTTTAGATGGCGAACTGAATATTGAAGACATTAATTTAGCAGGTGAACAGCTGCCTATTGCTCTTGAAAAGTCGAATGTAAATATCTTATTTAACAAAACAACAGCAACAGTTAAAGGCAATTTAAACGACCCTCAAGGTGGCAAAATCAAGTTAAGTGGTGATGTTGATTGGCAAGGCGAACAACCTATCGTCAACATATCTGTATTAGGTGAGCAATTTTTTGTACGTGCGCAGCAAGGTGTTGTGTTTAAAGTATCACCAGATTTAAAAATAGGCTTAGCCAATAACGTATTAAAGCTTGTTGGTGAAGTGATTGTACCCTATGGCCGTATAGAGATTGAAGAGCTGCCAGAGGGGGCGGTACAAGTGAGTGATGATGAAATTATTGTGGATCAAAAATCAGCAGCAACTAAAAAGATGCCTTTTGATTACGATGTTGACTTAAAACTTATTTTAAAAAATGATGTGAAAGTAGAATCCTTTGGTTTGGCATCAAGAGTCGCTGGAGATTTAGCGATTAAAATGAGCCAGGGAGCGCCCACGATTGCAACTGGTGAGCTTAATTTAATTGAAGGGACTTATTTAGCATTTGGACAAGATTTAATAATAAGGACAGGTCAAATTGGCTTTAGTGGATCTATAGAACAGCCTTACTTAAATATTAAAGCTATTCGTAATCCAGAAAATACTGCCAATGATGTCATTGCAGGCGTTACCCTTACAGGTAATATAGAGCAGCCAACGCTTAAAATATTTTCTGAGCCTGCAATGGACCAAGCTCAAGCACTTGCGTATTTACTTAATGGGCAACCACTGGGTGAAGGTGACAGCTCAAGCGATGCTATGCTTACACAACTGTTACTTTCTCAAGGTGTGAGCCGAAGTGAAGGGGTGGTTTCTAAGGTCGGTGAGACATTTGGTTTGTCGGATGTAAGCTTAAGCTCTAAAGGTACTGGCGATAACACCAAAGTAGAAATATCTGGTTATGTTGCACCTAGTTTACAAGTGAAATATAGCGTCGGTATTTTTGACTCATTGAGTGAAGTGGCTGTGCGTTATCAATTACTTTCACAGCTATATATAGAGATAACCAGTGGGTTGTATCAAAATGTTGATGTGTTATATAAATTTGACTGGGAATAACTAAAATAATAATTATAAGGATGTGAGTGATGAAAAAAATGATATTGTCGGTTTTGTTAGCCGCTTTACTAAGTGGTTGCGTTCAAATACATAACAAGGACGTTACTAAACAAGCGTTACCTTTAATGAGCGCGAGTGAGGTAATTGCGAGTGCAACAGATAATGACTGGCGAGTAGTTGACGCTCAAAATATTTTAAAGATAACGCTGCCAACGGGCGATGCGTATATTGAGCTTAATGAACAGTTTGCTCCAAAGCACGTTCAAAATATTAAAAAGTTAGCGCGAGAAGGGTTCTATAAAAATACTAACATTTATCGATTTGTTGAAGGTTTTGTAGCGCAAGGCGGCGACAGCTCGGGTAAAAAGTTAATTAAAACGGCAGATAAAACAGTCCCTGCTGAGTTTTATTTAACAACAAATAAACCACTTTTAATTACTGAGCTAAATGGCGACGGATATGCGCCAGTTACCGGTTTTTTAAACGGCTTTGCAGTAGCTCAAAATTCAGCACGTACGAAAACATGGCAAGTACACTGCAATGGCGTGTTTGCAATGGCGCGCGATAACGATATAAATAGTGCAAGCACGGAGTTTTTTGTAACGATAGGGCAAGGGCCGCGTTATCTTGATAAAAATATTACGGTGTTCGGCCGAGTGCTAGAAGGGATAGAGCATTTTAACCGTTTAGCGCGTACACCAATTGAAGGTAAATTATTTAATCCAATTACTAATATACAAGTGCTTGGCGATGTCCAAAGCGATAAAACTATATTTAAAGTAATGAAAACAAATTCACCGGTGTTTAATAACTTAATCAGTGCTCGTAAAAACCGTAATGAACCTTGGTTTGTTAAAGCACATAACTACGTTGATGTGTGTGGCATGCCGATACCCACTAAGCGCGAAGTTAATTAAATATACAAATAGAAAAGGAGCCAAGGCTCCTTTTTCAACACTCATATTCCAGTGTAAAAAAACTTACTGACGATTAATTTTAACCGCGAACGGTGTATCGTTATAATGCGTAGAGCGATACGGGTTTATATCGAGCCCACCACGGCGGGTATAACGCGCGTAAACCTCTAGCTCTTTAATATTAAGCTGCGTGGTTAAATCGCTATAAATACGCTCTACACATTGCTCATGAAACTCGTTATGCGTTCTGAACGAAATTAAATAACGTAATAGTGACTCTCTGCAAACTTTCTCTCCTGTATATCTAATAATAATACTGGCCCAATCAGGTTGCGAGGTAATTAAGCAGTTAGATTTTAGTAAGTGGCTATGCAGGGTTTCAGTTACGAGTTCATCACGTTGTGATTTAAGTGAATGCGCATCAATATGGTAATTATCAATTTCAATATCCAAGTCATCAATACATTCGCCAGGCAGGGGTGTGCATGGTAAGCAATTAAATTCATCAGCCTTATATAAAGTCACTTTTACGGGGCTGTTAACCGCGTTTGATAAGTCATCAATTAAGTGCTGTTTTACTACCTCAATGCTTTCAAATCGGGTTTGGTTAAAGCTATTTAAATAAAGTTTAAACGACTTTGACTCAATAATATGGCTGCTCTGACATTCAAAAATAAAGAGGGCGACAGCCACTTGTGGTTTGCCTTTAGCATTAAGCCATGAAAGCTCGTAGCCAGTCCAAATGTCTTGTCCTTTAAAAGGGAGTGCGGCTTCATCAATATTTAAAGCATCACGATTTAGCTTGCGTGCAATAGGGAAAAGCAAGCTCGGTGTATACACATCCACATACTCGGTAGATTGGCCTAATACACTGCCTTTTAGATCTGGAGAATTGCTGTAATCTGTCATGTTTGCTCTTAAATAGTTACAATAGGAGCATTATATCTAATTTGAATGAGTTTCACAGTATGTCTGTTGCTATGCAGTTAGCCCAACTTCACACACAATTTAGTGAAAAAACCTTAAAAAAAACCTCAAAGTATCCACTGATTGCTCATGATGAGCAATGGCCAAGTCCGTGCGAAGTGGGAGAGGTAGACGAGCAAGGAAATATTCAGTGGCAGGGGGCTTTGCAGCAGCCTACGGGGTCACTAAACAATTTAGCCAGTGCACTTGAGCTTGAATTTCCAAAAGAGCTTAGTATTTTATACGGGCATATGTACGGCGGCAGTATTTTAGCCAGTATTGATGGCCACAAAGTGAAATTACTTCAAGCGTGGAATGAAGAAGACTTTAATTTATTACAACAAAATATAACGGGTCACGTTTTAATGAAACGTAAGTTAAAACAGCCAGAAACGGTATTTATTGGTTTAACAGATCAAGATGATTTACTGGTAAGCGTTTTGATTCACACCGGTGAAGTGTGTTTAGAGCACGTAGGCAAAAAAACACACCATGTGCTTGCACCTAACATTAATGCTTTTTTGAAGTCGCTAGAGGTTTAGGTCCTATTAAACAATCAGCTCGGTGCAGTTAGCACCAAGCTGTTTTTGCTCATTGATTTAACGTGATCACTGAAAATCCCACGATATATTAGATACTAAACCACACGGCTCACACCTAAAGTCGAATAACCCAAACCACGGCTCAGGTAATTTCCAATTGCCGTGACAGCTAGGGCATTTTCGCTCAAGCTCAGACGTTTTATCTACACCGCCCACGCGGTATAAATAATAATAGGTCGGTTTTTTGGTTAAAAAGCTAATGCGTTTTGTTATGTCTTTTCCGCGTCTAAATAAGTCGCTTTTAATACTCGATATTTCTTCAAGTGCGGGGAATTCACAACGGGTTGCGCCGTTAATTTGAATTTGATCGCAAGCTTGCCAGTCCTCTTGCCACTTTATAAGTGTTTTGTAATCACCATTGGCAATTGCTGGAATACGAAATAACGGCACAGGTAAAAAGTCATCACCACAATAAAGTGGGCTGCAAGTGTGTACATACGTGGTATATAAAATATAGCTCGATGGTTCTTTACAGCAATCAGCCCCATTGGAGTGAATATCTTGTCCAATTATTTTTACTTTTGGTGCCAGTAGCCCAGCACTGTGTAATTTTTCGATACTGTGCTTAACAAACGGACTATTATTTAACGGATGCATGGCATCTTCCGTCGGGCACATAACACGGGTAATAAAAAAGCCATCCTTTAAAACGGTTGGAAATTCTTCACCCATTATTTGACCATTAAAACGCAGTGCATTTACTAAGCGATTTATTGCTTGTTCGGCTTGTTCTAAGGTGGTGTCTTGGTAGCAATCAAAAGTTAAATCAACAACGAACATTTATAGTCTCAAATTATTTTTGTTCTAGCAGCGCAAGCAGCTTATCGAGTTTTTGCTCAATTCTATCTAACTGACTGGTTTTAAGTTCAGTATTTTCTGGCTGCTGTGGGTTTCTCATGAAGTTATTAATTGAATCAGGGTTATTTTTATATTGGCTTACTGCAGCAATAATCATCGGCATAGGAACCGGTTGTGCCAAACGACTTTTAGTTAATGCTACAGTAGGAGTTTTGCCTTCACCAAGAAGGACTTTAATTGCATCAAATACAACTGAATTCATTAGGTATATAACTCTTTAATAAAATAAATACGCAGCATATAAATGCTGCGCAGGTGCTATGTTAGCAATAAATAAGGGAGAGGGACATTAAATAAAATTACTTACTTTGACGAAGGCGTACATCTAACTCGTCAATTACTTCACTCCAATCACCGTCTTCTGCAAGGGATTCAGCTAAAAAGTGCTGTTGTGCTTCATCCCAAAAAGAAGCTTCTTGGAGCAGTGTTGTGTCTTCTAATTCATGTGAGGCAATAAACTCATCTATTTGAGCTTCTGAGTTCGGTAACCCAAGTTGTGCAAATAGTGTTGTGATGTCGTGTTTCGTCGTGTCCATGATCTTGCTCCTTAAATGAACGAAAACTCATACTAGGGGCTGTTGATCTTTCACATTGGTAGCCAAATCATTGCACATGCCAGCGCTAACATACTCTCAAACTGTAATTTCAATTTATCGTACCTTGTCGCTATAGCACGGAAGTGCTTTAGCCT
>NZ_JACJEM010000170.1:0-368 GCF_014164085.1 Pseudoalteromonas sp. SG45-5
TAGCGCCTATTTGATTGCGAACGGCAGCCACAAGCGCTTGTTCTACTTCTTTGGTTGAACCTACAAAATCATCTTTAAGCACAATCATACCCATAGGCAGTTGGCCTTTTAGGGGATCGTTTATATCAAAAACAGCACATTCTGCAACGGCTGGGTGTGCGGCGACTATTTCTTCCATTTCGCCAGTTGAGAGTCTATGCCCTGCTACCCGAATTCAGGTTCCAAGTGCACCAAACCTTAAATCACTAATTAATAAAGACTTCTTCAGCTGTCTGATAATTTAGTATTTTCCTTGGGCGAGTATTAATTTTCATTACAACCTCTTGGAGTTGTTCATTAGTTATAGTTGAAAAATCAGTTTTCTTTGG
>NZ_JACJEM010000171.1:0-366 GCF_014164085.1 Pseudoalteromonas sp. SG45-5
ATAAATATTAAACTGAACACCAGAGCCTGATTGGATGGTTACGCCTTGTGCAATCAACCACTCTCCGCGCACATCAATGCGACTTTTTATATCAAAGGTTACTGTCGCACCCGCTTCAACAATAAATTGACCGCCATCTGCAATTGTAAAGATAACATCTGCATCAACATGTAATTGACTACCGGCTTTTACTCGCACAACTTCATCTGCAGCAATCGTAATGGCACCCGCTAGACTAAACTCACCATCCAGCACATACTCACCATCAACGAGTAAATCTTCCGGCCAGCTCACCGCAATACTATTCGTAAACACATCATCCCATGCTATTGAGCGACGATATGCCCCATAATTAACTAATAAGCT
>NZ_JACJEM010000172.1:0-366 GCF_014164085.1 Pseudoalteromonas sp. SG45-5
GCGGGGTGCAATTTTTAAGCTTTAGTATCGACCCTGATTTTAATAATTGCATTGATGGTTTAGTGTTAGTCGATCTTGAAAATGTAAAAGAAAATAAAGCAAAACGCTATCTCGGGAAAGAATAAGCACTGACGCCTTTAATATCAATTCGCTTAATTAAAAATGCCAAACCGTATTTACGGACAGCGATATAAAAGAAGACTTTGTAGAACTTAAACATGTACTTGCCAACATGGGCGCACAAGTTCCTACGCTATTTAAACAATATACAGAGCTCTGTACGCCTGGCGGGGTGCAATTTTTAAGCTTTAGTATCGACCCTGATTTTAATAATTGCATTGATGGTTTAGTGTTAGTCGATCTTGA
>NZ_JACJEM010000173.1:0-352 GCF_014164085.1 Pseudoalteromonas sp. SG45-5
CAAAACGTTCTTTAACAATATAAAGCAATCATCTGTGTGGGCACTCGTACAGATTGAGTTCTAACAGCCAAGCTTAGTTCGCTAAGTAAGGCAAACAAATTAGAGTCTCAATTGAAAACTGAGTGGCCATATGTTATTAAAAGATTCAGCCTTGAGCTGTTTTGATTTTACTTTTTTTAAAAGTGAAAATAATAACGCACAGTCAATTCGTTTTTGGCAACAAAAACAAAATTCAGAATTCATTGAGCTGTCGAAAGACATAAAACTTTTTAATTGAAGAGTTTGATCATGGCTCAGATTGAACGCTGGCGGCAGGCCTAACACATGCAAGTCGAGCGGTAACAGAGAGTAG
>NZ_JACJEM010000174.1:0-352 GCF_014164085.1 Pseudoalteromonas sp. SG45-5
AGTCTAAAAATTCAGTTGTCCTAGTGACACATTTATGTGTCCCCATCGTCTAGAGGCCTAGGACACCGCCCTTTCACGGCGGTAACAGGGGTTCGAATCCCCTTGGGGACGCCACTTACTATTTTAAGTATTGTATAAAGCAGTGTGACACCGCACTCTCTATGCACGACTTTATCAAGAGCACTAATCTCTTGGGACGCCACTTACTTATTTTAATAGGGAAGTGCAGTGTTATTAAGAAAGCTCGCCTGAAACGAGTCTAAAAATTCAGTTGTCCTAGTGACACATTTATGTGTCCCCATCGTCTAGAGGCCTAGGACACCGCCCTTTCACGGCGGTAACAGGGGTTCGA
>NZ_JACJEM010000175.1:0-341 GCF_014164085.1 Pseudoalteromonas sp. SG45-5
CAGGCATTGATCAGACCCCTAGGCAACTTTTTGGATTTTATATAAATGCAACGCATGTCCACCAATGAGCCTTATTATTTTTTCCCTGAACTCATCAAAACCATCCAAGCTGATTTTGTCGCCTTGCTGGAGTAGATTAATTCCCTCAAAACACTGAAAGACCCAACGTAATGTTGGGTTAGATATTTCTTTATTGATTTGATTCGCTATCGTGGTTTTTTCTTTTTTCATATTCGCTCTCATTCGTCTTTGCGCGATTGAATAAACTAACAATGAAAGTGTCATCACCATCAACAGAGCATCTATTCTACTTGGCTTTTTGATAAATAATGATGAAACAA
>NZ_JACJEM010000176.1:0-331 GCF_014164085.1 Pseudoalteromonas sp. SG45-5
TCAAAAAAAGCCAATCTCCTAAATACCTTGTGGCAGACTGTAAACTTTATCATAAAAGTAATGCTGAGTTTTTAACCAAAATTCAATTTCTCACGCTAGTACCTTCAACAATTTCTCTTGAAAAACCCTCTATAAGTACAGCCATAACAGCCAACCAATGGGTTAATATTGATGATAACTATCAATATGTTATTGAAGAGGTTGATCATATGGGGATAAAGCAAAGATGGATGATTATTTATTCAAAGGCAGCTAATAGCCGAGCACAAAAAAGCATTGTTCGACAAGTTGAGCGAGCACACACAGGCATCAAAAAAGACCTCTTCCATTT
>NZ_JACJEM010000177.1:0-326 GCF_014164085.1 Pseudoalteromonas sp. SG45-5
GTTGTAACTGGCCGTGTTGAAGCTGGTATCATCAACGTGAATGACGAAGTTGAAATCGTTGGTATCAAGGACACTACTAAGTCTACTTGTACTGGTGTTGAAATGTTCCGTAAGCTTCTTGACGAAGGTCGTGCTGGTGAGAACATTGGTGCACTTCTACGTGGTACTAAGCGTGAAGACGTTGAACGTGGTCAAGTACTAGCTAAGCCTGGTTCAATCAAGCCACATACTACATTCACTTCAGAAGTATACGTACTTTCGAAAGATGAAGGTGGTCGTCATACTCCATTCTTCAAAGGTTACCGTCCACAGTTCTACTTCCGTAC
>NZ_JACJEM010000178.1:0-321 GCF_014164085.1 Pseudoalteromonas sp. SG45-5
TTTCTTCAGCTTCTTCTAATTCATTATCAAATTCGTCGTCCACCGAATTTTCATCTGAACTTGCTAATAACTCATCATTGTCAGCATCATCTATTTCAAATTCTTGCTCTGTTTGAGCCGCTATCGTATTTTCTGGCACACTGTCGCTTGTAAACTCAGCGTCTAGTTCAGGAAGATCGTTATCGAGTAACAGTTCGTCGTCAAAATCATCTTCTAAGCTATCTAAACTACTTTCTGCAGCAAGCGCATTGGCCAAGTCTTGCTCTGTTTGACTTACCGATACATCTTTTGTATCGGTGTCTACATTTTCAGGTAAGTCAG
>NZ_JACJEM010000179.1:0-321 GCF_014164085.1 Pseudoalteromonas sp. SG45-5
TGAAGCCTGGTAATGTCCTACTTTCACATAGCAAATGCTACACTATCATCGGCGCTGTTTCGTTTCACTACTGAGTTCGGCATGGGATCAGGTGGGTCCAAAACGCTATTGTCACCAAGCAAATTTGGGCGTTAATCCGTATCACTACGCACTAACTGAATTTGGAAAATATCTGATAATATTTTTTAAGTCTTTCTAAGTAATATCTACTTTAGTCATATTAACTTCTTCGCTTGTTTCACTATCACATAAAACGCGTTTGGCGTTGTATGGTTAAGCCTCACGGGTAATTAGTACAAGTTAGCTTAATGGCTCACACCA